>CBDUBO010000041.1:0-10924 GCA_965365405.1 uncultured Rhodothermales bacterium
CCCGACGCGGCGTACCGCAGCCTGGGCTACCTCAACCCCGCCCGGTAGCGCGCCCCGTGCTCTCCACCGTTTCAGCGGCCTTCCTGCTGGAGGAAAAAGGCGGAAAGTAGCGGGGATTCTTCCGTGAGCCCGAATGCTGTCGCCAGCGCGCTGGCAAGCTGCCGTTCGGCCTCAAGGGCACGTGCGCTGGCTTTGACACGCCGCGATGCATCGAGCTTCTGCCGCAGGGACGCCACTTTGCTGGCAAGCGTGGACTGGTTGCGCGTGGCCTCGAGAACGGTCTCCGGCCCCTCCTCTCGTCTCAATTCCCGCTCAACCCGGTCGCTTTCCGCGTGCAGGGCCTTTTTCCAGGCGGCATACGAGCGGTCGAGTTCAGCCAGGTGGGCAGCGCGCTGAGCGCCCGTCAGGGCGTTCTGAGAAAACAGGCTCTTTTCCGCTTTTTCCTGCTGTCCGGGAAAGATGCCCACGATGAGCGGATCCTGCAGCGTATTTGCGCGGGGCAGCGCTTCCTGGACAGCAGCGGCACGGAGGCGCATTTCTTCGGCCCTGATGAAATGGTGGACGCGGCATCCGTAGCTGTAGGCAATCCACCGCCAGCGGCGCAGTTCTCCGGCGTCTTCGGTTTCGATCGCGCGGCAAAAGTGCCAGAATCCGGCTTTCCAGGGCTGCTGCTCCCGAACAAAGGACAGCCTGCGACTGCGGAAACCGCCATCCCCATCCAAGCGCTTGCGCATCTGGGCAAGCGCCTCGACATCCACGCCCAGCATGGATTCCAGGCCGCTGACTATGCGTGCGGCTCGGTCGAATTGCAATGCCGACTCTTTTTGCTGAATCAGCAGCCGGATGGGTTCCAGCAGGTCGCCTGCGTCGAAATGCTTCAGGGCGCGAAGCTGTTTGCGGAAAGAGGTCATGTTCAGGGCTCCGCGCAGTTGCCAGAAAGCAGGTTGGCGCCGCTGAGGCGGGTAAACTCGATGCGGCGGTTGCGGGCGCGCTTGCGGTCTATTTCGTTGGGGGGATCAGTTGCGTGTACCGCCTCCACGGGGCGCGACGGCCCGAACCCCATGATGCTTACCTGGCAGGCCGGCAGGCGCAGGCCGTAGTTGGGGTCGGTAAGCACACGCGCGGCAGAGGACGCCCGCTCGCCGCTGAGCACCCAGTTGTCGCGGCCAGAACCTTTGGGAAATGGCTTGTCGTCGGTATGCCCGGCGACGAGGATGACCTCGTTGGGCTGCAGGTTGAGTTTTCTGCCGATGTCGAGGATAGCCTCGATGGCTTGGGGCTTGAGACGGGCCGAGCCGGGATCGAATAGCGCGTCGCCCGAGAGCACAAGCGGACGAACGCCCAGTGCCTTGTCCTGGTCGAGCAGCAGATCAATGGTAGTCGTGTGGTCGGGCGCCAGATCCACGATCTCGATGCGCCGCGCATAGCCTTCGCACGTTGCGTCGAGGCTGTTGCGGACGCTGGCGGTGAGGCCCGCCATCTCGAACGAAAAGCCGCCTTCGTCGCCCAGGCGGGTAGCTTTTTCGCTGCCGAAGGCCACCTCGCACCCCGGCAGCGGCGCCCGCGTGCCGGCATCGCGCACCGTCCCGGTGACAAAGCCGGAGGCCGGATGGACTGCCTGCCGGGCCACCACGACGGCAACCACGAAAAACAGGATAACGAGCGTGGTCAGAAAGTCGGCGTAGCCAACCCAGAGAATCGCGTCGTCGTCGGAGCGGAACAGGGAGGACATGCCGGTTCAGGAAACAGACCGCGAAGAGCCGCGAAACCAGCTTCGCCAGAGGGGGGCCAGGAGCATCTGCATCAGGGGTGCGCGCGAGGCGCGCTGGTGCCAGCCCAGCAGCAACTCCATGCTGCCCAGCTGATTCTGGACGCGCTTGAGCAGGTCGCCGGTGCCGCGCAGGTCCTGCACGTCGCGCCGCAACGCGCCCACCTCGGCGCGCGTCTGCTGGAAAAACAGGTCCGCCTGCTGCGCCGACTGGTTGGTCTCCCGAATCTGGGCGCCCAGGTCGTTGAACTGGTGCTCGGTTCGCTGCTGCGCCGTGTGCAACTGCTGCGTGGTGCTCTGTTGCAGCGCATCTAGCTGCTGCCCGGTGCTTTCCCGGAGCGTGTTCAGTTGCTGCGTGGTGCTTTGCTCCAGAGCGTCCAATCGCTGCCGGGCGTTTTGCTGCTCTGCCTCCACGGCGGTGGCGGCAGCGGTGACCTGGTCGGCCGCGGACTGCACCGCGTTCAGCTTGGAGGAAAACGTGGCGGAGAACTGCCCGACGCTCGTGGAAACGCGGTGCAGGTCTTCCTGCTGCGCCCGCACGGTAGCGTCGAGGTTGGCCACGTCGTGGAGCAGTTTGGCCGGGGCGTACACCTGCAGCGAAGCAGCGGTGTCGATCAGGCGGGGCAGAACACGCGAGAGCACCTCGGCGCTGTGCGAGAAGTTTTCGAGCGAATGGCGCAGCGCGTCGAAGTTTTCCGGCCACTGCACCTGCGGGAGGGCGTCGAGGCGGCGGCTGACGCGGTCGAGGGCTTCGACGTGCGTGGCGGCGTCGTTCGACATCCGCTCGAAGGCACCTGCGGTGCTCTCGGTCATGTGCTCGACTTCCAGGCGCAGACTTTCCCACAGGTCCTGCTCGGACTTTGCGTTCGGGCGGGCGCGCCGCTTGGCCAGCAGCGGCACGACAAGCGCGCTTAGAAATGCCTCGAACTCGGACATGCTCGTCTCCACGTGCCGCGCGATGTTGCTGGCCACGAGCGAGATGAAAACGGAGCCTGCCAGCCCGGTAAGCGTCGAGGCGAGGGCGCCGCGCAGGCCCCCCATGAGGCTGCCCAGGTCGGCGCCACCGAGAAACGCATCGCCAGAGAGTTCGACGGCGAAAAACAGGACGGTGCCAAAAAGCCCGGCCAGCACGAGCACGGCCCGCACGAAGCCGGCAAAGCCCAGTTCGGTCATGGGCGCTTTAAAGGCATAGCGCGCCGCATGGTGGATGGTGTCCCCCATGACGGAGCCGTTGGCAAGCTGCTGGATGGCCTCCGGCACGTTGGACTGGTCGTTCGGCGTGACCTCGGCCTGCACGGCGGCGAGGAACTCCTCGCGCGAAGGTTGCCCCTTGAGTTTGAGCGCAAACTTACCCGCGTGCCATAACGACTCCTCAAGCACAGCAAGGGTTTTGCGCAGCCGGTATGCTCCCCAAAGGGCGACGACGAGCAGCACCGCGACGTATGCCTTGACGAGCCAGTGCGATCCGAGCAGCAGGATAAGGGCTATGATTCCAGCGACGAGCAGCAGGGCAAGTACGACTGTGAGGTGGCCCCATCCTTCAGCCTTTTTGTGGGCCTCAGCAAAGTGGCGAACGTACAGCGTGGCTTCGGAGGGCGCGGCTGACGTTTCTGGCGCCGCGGTAACGGCTTCTTCGACAAGAGCCGGTTCGTCGGTTTCAAACATATCAGGTACAGAAAAGAAGAGAAGTCAGGCGCGCGTCCACTTGCCGTCGGCGCGGCGGCTGAGCGTCACGGGTTCGGTAGAGGCGAGCCGGGGGCGAGGAAAATCTCGGAACTGACTTTCGCCGATTTGCTCGAACAGGTACCGTATCTCGTTTCGGTACACCGTTTCCGGGTGGGGAAAGACGACTCCACGGTCGCCGCGTCCCTTGCGCGAGAAGCGGACAAACTCGGCTATCTGCCCCGCGTCGTCGAACAAGTGGACAGGTTTGGCCAGTTCGTCTTTCTGCTCCGAGCGGCTGTAGCGCATGGGCACAGCCTCCAGATCGGAGGGTAGCTCGGGGCGGCGGCCTGTGCGGCACCACTCGGCGTAGAGGCGGCGCGCGAGGTCGAGCGCTTCCTGAGCCGACATCTCGCGGGGTGGTGACGCGGCTTCGGCTGCCGGCCCGGCGTTGCCTTGTTTGGCTGCCTGCAAGGCTTCCACATCCCGCCGCAGCCCGTCGAGCGCATCGCTGAGGCCAGGCAGCCGGCTGTCCACCTCATCCAAACGCGATTCCACCTTTCTGATCGTGGTGGAACGCAGCGCCTCGACCTCGCCCTGCAACTCCCGGTGATGCCGCTCGGCCCGCCTGAGTGCTTGCCGGTTGCGCAACGCAATGACGAAGGCCGCAAGAGCCACGACGAGCGTGAAACCGCTCAACGCGCTAAGCCAGATGTTCATCACTGCCGGACGTGGTCGAACAGGTGACCGTTGCCCGTCGTGAACTCCAGCAGCGTGCGGGCTTCCTCGACGAACAGTGGCTCGAGCATGGACATGTCGCTCTGCGAGGCATCACGTCGACGAGCGGTTGCATACGCGCTCGTGGGGCCGAAAAGGTGCTCGTGGAGTTGGTCGCGAAAAGCACGGCTTTCAAGCACGTCCGGCTTGATGCCGAGTGCGTGAGCCATTTCGCGCCCGCCTGTGGTCTGATCGAACGCCCGCACAAACGCGCCCAACTGGTCGAGGCGACCTACGTTCAGCGGCTGCGGCGGGGCGATCTGGACGAGGTTTTTCGAGTTGAGCGTGTCCGTCCAGGCAAATCCATCTCCACCCGCGGCGGCAAAGCCGTTTTCGCCGAAGTAGGTCTCGCGGTTGAACGGCGCGGGCAACTCTTTGTCAAGCCGGTGCAGGAGTCCTTGTCCGACTTCCTCCTTGAGCTTTTTAGACACGTCTGTGCTCACCTCCACGTCTGCTCCGAGCCCGGCGCGGAGAAAGCTCGCGCAGATTTCCTCTTTGCCTTGCGGGCTGAGCCGGTCGAGCCAGTTCCAGAATCCCGCGCCGCGCCCTCCAAAGCGCAGTTGGACGCGGTCGTGCTGCAAGCCCTGCCGCCGTGCAATCTGGCCGAGCAGGAAGCTGAGCACGGCGAAGAGAAAGCCCGCGTGCGCGATTACGAGCTTGCCCGCTTCGCCCTCCGCGGCCAGCAGGCGGCCAAGATCTTCAATGGATCCGTTTCGCTTGCGTGCAACCGCGCGGAGCAGCGTATTGAACGCCTGATCTGCCCGCTCGGAACGGTTCGTGAAGATAGCACTGCCAAACTCAAGAGGCGCCTTTCGAGCCGCCTGTTCTACAGCGTTTCGAGCCTCTGCACTGGTGACCATGACACGGCCAATGAGGTCGCCCGCGAAGCGCACCGAGTCGCCGTAGCGCAGTTCTGAATCGGCCCACACAGCAAGGTCGGAAGTAGAGCCGCCAATGTCGCACGCGAGCAGGTTGGTACTGGCAGCCACCCCTTCCTCCCTGTTGAGGTAGCGCATGAGCGCCGACGATTCGGAGGCCGATTTCTTGACCTCGACGCCGAAAAAGCCGTTGAGCTTTTCCCACTCCGTTTCGTGCTCCCAGCGAAGACTTTCGGGAAAGACGCTCGGATACGCCGACACGATGCTGCTAACACGCGATCCTGCCGCTGCTGCCTCGGCCGCAATCATGAGGTAGAGCTGCTGGAGGTAGCTGCGGAAGGCTTCTTTGTCCGCGTCGTCGCCGTGCCATTTAAGGCGCGTGCGAACCTGGTTGTCGTCAAGTTGGACGGCCTGCTGCATGTCCCACGCGAGCACGCCATCCACAGGAAGCCACTGCTTGGGAGCCTCGCGGCGCTGTCCGCGCGCGGGGAGCAGCACGCTCGTGAGCAATTCTTCCAGCGAGTGAACGTCCTGTTTGTCCTTGTGGAAGAAAGAATCTTTGCCGGTGTTTCCAAAAAGCTGGAGCGTCCGGGGTTGCATAGCTACGGGCTGGGGGGTGGATACCGCTTGTGCGTTTTTGTAGAGCCGGTAGGCGCGCGTGTGGGTGCTGCCAAAGTCCACCGACACGTCCCACGCGGGCTGGGTGACGGCCACCTCGGTCATGCCCCGCAGCAGCAGCAGGCCCTCGGCCCCGTGATCTTTGACGAAGCCACGCCAGACGATGGGGGGCGCTGAGGTTGCGCCCCACCAGCGCTGCCCGTCGCTGTAGGCGTCGGTTTTGGAAGCAAGAGGCTCGAAGCGGAGCCGCGCTGTCGGGCCCTGCTGGTGCATGTAGAAGTAATGCTGCCACGCATCGCGCGGCGTGGTCACGAAGTTGGGCCACACTGCCAGGTCGCCCGTCACTTCCTCGTGCAGGATCTGCGCGTCGCGGTAGCTCCGGGAGAAGACGACCTCCCGGCCATGCTGAATGGGCAGGCGCAGCAGCACCTCCACGTCGCTCGAAAGCTCGCCTTTCACCTCTACGCGCCCGATGATCTCGTCGGGCGAAAGCAGGTCTGCTATCTGGGGCTTGAAGGGAAGGAGCACGTGGCGGCCCTTCAACTCGAGCGTGAAGGCGTGCTCGCTGTTAACGTCGCTGACCTCGATGAGGTGGTTGCAGAAAAGTGTGGAGGCGTCGAGCACGTCAACGTTTAGGCGACCCGCTTCGATGGGCGTCGTGAGCACACCTTCGTCTGCCTGCCGGCCCTGACCGCCGGGGACGCGCACGGGGCCGCTGTAGGGGTGTCCGCCCTTTTCGATGCGTCCGCGTGAGCCCGGCAGCACCAGGAGCGGTTTTCCGTCGCGGTGTGCAAGTTCGAGGTCGCCTGCCGAATCGCCTGCGCTTCCCGTGTCTGCCTGCAGGGAGAGCATGTAGCGGAACGCTGCAGCGGCGGGGTGCCCGTTTGGAAGCGCGTCGGCAAGCGAGGAAGTCACGGAGTAGCTTGCGGAAGGCGTGGCAGGTACCTGAAATTCGTCGCGCCACGCCCCCAGCGCCTTCAGAAGCTGGTTGCTCCGGTTTCCCGCCGTGTTCGCGTCATCCACGAATGCGGAAAGCGCCTGCCCGCGCAGCCCCGCGATGGCGTTTTCGAGCCAGGCACGCAGGTGCGCAAGGGTTTCGGTGTCGTTCAGCGACCGGTAGTATGGAACAGGGTCAATGAGCCGGTTGTCCTGCTGGAAGGGCACGTTTGAAAGCTCGGTGCGGCGCATTCCCGTAAAGACGAGCGTGCGCGGGGACGTGGCTCCGATAGGCGTGCCGTTGAGTTGGAGCAGCACCACGGGCGACCAGCGAGCCACCTCGTCCGGGGGCAGCATGCGGCCCAGCGCGTCGAGAACGCGGTTGCTGCCGTCGAGGCGCACGGGACGAAACGAGAGGGGGATGCCAATGCGTTCGCCGAGCGCGAGCAGGCCCAGCAAGCCGCGCCACTCGCCCGTAATCTCTTCGTGGGAGGGGTGCTGGGGGTTGAAGAGGGCGTGCTCGAACAGCAGCGCCCGGGCCCACGGACTGGGCACGCTTTTGATGCGGTCGGCAGGGGTCGTCGTTCGGGGCACGCGTAGTGCCGAGGCGATCTTCGCCATCGTGACGGCGCCCGCAAGTCCCGTCCACACGCCTGAATCCGGGCTGGGCGGGCCTGCCTGCGGGTCGAAGTCAGGGAGGTATTGCGACATGACGATAAAGGTTTATCAGGAGTGGGGGCGGAGCAAGCGGCAGGTTGCTACTTGTCGAGGCGGTCGGTGGAGGCGGTCAGCGCCGCCATGTACCAGCCTACACCGGCGCGCTGCTCAGGGTGCAGGCCGCTGTTCATGTGCCGCATGACCTTGTCCCAGGTGTCCGCTTTTCCGCCGCGCAGGCGGGAGAGACGCTCGGCGGCGGCGCGCTCGTCGAGCTTCACGTCGGCGGCGTCGAAGCCGAAAAGCTTTACGTCGGTCCCTTCGCCGCCGGGCTTTCCGACGCGCGAGATCCAGGCGACGTAGCGCTCGGCAAACGTCTTCAGGTCTTGCAGTTCGGCTTCGTTGCCCCGCAGGCTGCGCTCGCGGTTGCGGCCCACAAGGTCGTGGAGCCAGCGGTCGCCCTTATGCTTGCCGCCCTCGAATCGCTCGTGGAATACGCCTGCGTGAAGCAGGCAGAAGGCTGTAAAAGAAGTTAGATGCTGCTGCACGCCGCGCTTTGGGGCGTCGGGCAGCGTGGCCCACGACACGTCTTTGCCGCCCGTCGCGTACACGCGCCGCTCGCCCTGCCGGGGTGGGCTCTCGAAAAAGTGTGCCGCCGCCAGCGCCGCCGCCAGTTCGGCATAGTGCGGATGGTTGCGCTGATCCGGCCCGCCGGGATCGTTGGTGTCGCTCAGCGGCGCCCGCCTGGGCGCGCCGGCCAGGTAGATGGCCTCGTAGCCCGCGTCGCTGAGGGCGTAGTGGTAGAGCGCCGCCTGCGTGGCGAGCGGATGCAGGGCGCTGTCGGGGTCGTGCTCGGTACCCTTGCCAAAGGTGAAGTACGGCGTCATCTGGACGCACCCCAGCCGCACTTTGTCGAGAAACCCCTCCTGACCCGCGAAAAACTGCCGCAGCAGCGGTGGCACCGCCGGCAGGCCGCTGGCGCCCGTGCCGCCAAAGATGGAGCCCACGACCATCAGGCGAGGCTCCGATTCCTGCGCCGCGCGGCGTAGGCGAGCGAAAAACGTCTCGAGGGAGTCCTGACCGCCTTCCGAGGTTTTGCTGATCTGTGTGATCCGGTTGCCAAGCGTTTGCAGCAGGTCGAGCGAACCAATGTGCGACCTACCCCAGTAGCCTTTCTTCAGGTCAACGTGGTTGAGGTCGTGGTCGTCGTAGAGCAGTTCTACAAGCGCGCGCGTGTCGGCGTCGAGCGCCGAAAGCTGCACCTTTTCGCTAAAGCGGTTGGCGTTGCCCGGGTACTGCCAGTAGAAACTGCCCGGGGGAAGGTCCTCGTTGATGGGGGTCGAAAAAAACGCGGGGTGCCCACCCGAGGGTCCGGCACCTTCTTTCTGCCCCTCGATCTTGCCGTGGATGCGCTGGTAGCGCTGAAGCTGCTCGCGCGCATCGTCCACGTTGCCGTTCGACTCGTCCGGGTCAATGAGAAGCACGTGGAGCGGGTCGCGGATAACGCGGGCCGCCGCGAGGTAGGTGATCGCTTCGAGGCAGCGCGAGCCGGTGCCGCCAAAGGCGAGTACGAAAACAGGGTTCATGGAGAAGCAGAAGGTTCTAAACTTCGAGGGGGCGATGGGCGGGAATAGGGGACAGGGCGTACTGCCCGCCCCAGGTACCCACGAGCGTTGCAAGTGCGCAGGCCAGCGAAGCAGCCACGATTCCCGCGCCAAGCGGCAGCATGATCTTGGGATGCAAAAGCAAAAAGAGGATGCGGTCGGTGGTCTGGAGGTAGGCCAGTTCGCTCTGGTTGGCACCGGCGGCGATGGCCACGAGCACCAGCACGATCAGGGCAGAGCCGATTACCTGGGCGTACAGGATGGCCGCCCCAGCAGCGCGCCCGAGGAACCCTTCGCCGCTTTCGCCCAGCTGGTAGGGCATCCGCCGGAGCCAGACGCCCGCCCCCGCGCCAAGGAGCAGCCCCGCAATAACCGACCACGTGGTGGCGCCGGTGTACCAGTCGCGGGTCACACTTTTGGGGATGTCGTCCGTCCACGGCACGTCAAAGGCAAAAATGCCCAGCACCACGAGTAGGAGGGCGACAAATGCGACGAACCAGAAGATGCCTTTATTCATGGTCAGCGGCTCCGGTTAATGTTCGATGGTGAGGAAAAGGGGAAGCGACGCTTCGGGGCGCTGCACCTGATGGCGCGCGAGTTCTTCGACGAGCCAGCCGATGCGGTAGGTGCGGTTAAAGGCCGATGGGTCGGCGTCGCTGTCGGTCGAGAGGGTGTCGAGCGCGGGGCGGCGCACGCCGATAGGTGCGTCGGCGTGCAGGGCGACAAAGCTGTAGCCCGCGCCTTTGAAATCCCACTCGGTGGCAACCGGCACCAATGACTTTCGGCCTTCCGAGATGGCTTCATCACGCAGCATCCGCAGCACCACGGACGAAGAAGAGGGCTGCGAAGGCCCGAACTTATCGGCGGCGGCATCCCAGCGATAGAGCGTCGCAGACAGGTCGGCGGCGAAGTTGGTCAGCGGAAAGTCTTCGGCTACGTCGCAGGTGTAGGTAAGCAGGCGATCAGGCTTGGCATCCCTTACCACGTCATCCATTTTGAGCATTGCCCAGCGGCGCTTGGGGTTGCGCTCCTCGACCGGTATGCCTCTGGCTATTGCAGGCTCGCAGGATACGGCGTCGGCGTCGAATCGGTACACCTGGGCGGCGTCGAACTTGAGCGCGCCGAGTTTGGTGAATACGACGGTAAGGGCTTCTTTACTCGGCGCGACAAGCATCAAGTAGAACGGCCTGTCGGGTACGTCAACATCTCCGACCCACTGCTGGCGCTGCTCCGACCATGCCCGGCCTCGAAACGCGCTGCGAAACACCAGCAAGCCAAGCCCACCACCACCCGACAGATGATCCTTCAGTTGGCCCACCACAGAAGCCTGAGTCAGCCCCTGCTGGTCGGACAGCACGCCATCGGTGACGTAGATAAACGCGCGCCCCGTGGTGTCGGCGAGGATGCGCTCAAATAACCGCTGATCCGGGTTGTGGGAGCGGTTGTAAAAGGCGGGCTGACGCATGGCAGCACTTGCCGGAAAACGCTCGAAATAGCCGCCGCTAAACTCGCCAAAGCGGTACAGGCTGTCGAGGCCCACGGTGAACGTGATCTTGTCGAGCACGTTGTCGAACTTCGTGGGGGTAGCACCGCCGGCGAAGCCTGCCATAGACTGGCTGCCATCCACGTAGAGATCAACCTCCACGTTTTTTGCCTCGGCAGAAGGCACTCCCGTTTCAGCCGGTGACCACAGCGAGCCGGCAAGTTCCGCCGAGCGCTCTGACACAAGGGTGCCATCGCACCCGTTCAGGGTCAACACGCTGAGCATCAACCCAACGAATGCCGTGGTTCTGGGAGAGCGCATAATGGGTTTCGTAACGACTTCGTCGTGAGTAGGGGCCGAATATACACCGCCCCTTAACGGCGTCAAATAGACCGTGCTCGGCAACCCTCTGGGTTGTGTGGATTTACCGAGCGAACTATCCCAGCCCTCTTTTCGCCTGCCCCGTTGCGCCTCGTCGTCATCATCCCTGCCTTTAACGAGGCCCGCTCCATCGGGCAGGTCGTGGGCGACTTGCCGGCGGCGC
>CBDUBO010000042.1:0-10837 GCA_965365405.1 uncultured Rhodothermales bacterium
TACTGCCGGTGGGCGCGCGTGGCGCGGACGCTGTTCTCGAAGTAGTCGATGCCCTTCTCCCGCATGAAGGCGTCCTGGATGCCGCGGAAGTCGATCCAGACGTGGCTGTACTGAAAGCCGAAAAGGGGCTCGAAGTTGGTGTAGGTCTCGCCCATAAACGTGCCCCACGGGTGCGTGCTCGTGAAGGCGGGCCACGCGGTCGAGTCCACCGGATGCGTGGGCGAGCCGAGGGCGAGGGCGTAGAGGATCATGGCCTCGTCGTAGCCTTTGTAGGCCGCCGGGATCTGCCCGTTTTCGGGCCGCCAGCCCATGCTGATGAGGCCGTCGGGCCGCTGGAAATGGCGCCACTCGACGCGGCGGTACAGATCTTCGGCGAGCGTGCGGATTTCGCGCTCTTCGGCGCTGTCGCCATCGAAGTATTCCCCTGCGGCCAGCACGCCCGCCATGAGCAGGGCCGTGTCGATGGTGGAGAGTTCGACGTTGCGGTAGCGGTGGCCGTTCTCGAAGTCGAGGAAGTGGTAGTAGAAGCCCCGGTGGCCGGTGACGTGCGCCACGCCCGGCCCCTGCGGAGCCGTCCACAAAAAGCGCATCGTGTTGCGGGTGCGCCTGGCGGCCTCGGCACGCGTGACGTAGCCGCGCTCGGCCCCGACGAGGTAAGCGCTCAGCCCAAAGCCGATGGCAGCGACGCTGGAAAACGTCTTGGAAGGCCAGCGGTCGGGCGTAAGCCCCTTCTCGTGATCCGTCGTCTCCCAGAACCAGCGGAACGTGCGTTCCTGTAAATCATCGAGAAACGCCGTCTCGTCCGCGCTGAGCGCCACGAGCGGCTGCGGCGCGGCAGCAGGCGGAGCCGTTTGCAGCGGCGCGACGGGCGCGCACGCGCCGAGCAGCAGCACGAGGGCCAGCACAGCGCTCCGTAGGAACGTGCCGTGGTATGCCCGCGCGCCGCGCGTCCGCACCCCGTGCTGCAAACGGTGAGGGCCTGTCGCCTGGGCTGAAAACGAAAAAATCATCGGAGCAGGAAGCGGGTGAAGACGCCGAAGTGGTCGCTGGGCCACAACCCGGGCGCGCCGGGTGCGTGGAGCACGATGTCAGTAGAAACGGGTTCGAGGCGGCTGTCGCGGGCGTCGAATACGTAGTCGATGCGGCGCGGCTGCCCCCCGTAGTGCCCGAACGTGGGCGCGTCGAGGGCGTCGGGGTGGAAGTGGGCGTAGAGGTCGCGCAGCGGCGCGAGTAGGCGGTATTCCGGCCCGTCACCTGTCGAGTTGAAGTCGCCCGCGACGAGTGCCGGACTGCCGTCGTCGGTGGCGGCGATAAAATCGAGCAGACTGATCATCTGCATGGCACGGATGCCGCTGCCCCGGCTGTTCATCTCGTGATGCAGGTGCGTGACGTAAACGCGCAGCGGCTTTCCATCCAGCGTCAGGCGTGCAAAGCCGGCGGTGCGGTAGTCCTCCATTGGCTCCAGCGCCCGCATGGCCGTCGTGTCGAAGGGCACGCGCGCGAGGATGGCGTTGCCGTAGCGCTTGGCCGCGCCTACGGTGTCGCGGGAGACGAAGTGGACGTGGGGGTAGCCCAGCCGCCGGGCGATGGTGTGGGCCTGGTTGGGGAGCGTGTCGTTTTCGAGCACCTCCTGCAAGAGAATCACGTCGGGGTCGAGGGCGCGCACGCCCTGCTCGATCAGGTCCAGCCGCGCCTCCCAGTCGCCCCGGTTGTGCCAGATGTTGAGCGTTAGCAGCCCAAGCGTGTCGGCCCCGTTGTGCGTATCGGGTACGCCTTGCGGGTGCTGGCCTGCGGGTTGCGCGGCGGCAGGCAGTGCAAACAGCACCACAGCGACCAGCAGCGGGAAAGCGTATCTGACCGCCGAAACGCGCATCCGCACTTCGCAATGTGCAATTCGAGGCTTCACGGCACGCGGAAGAAGGTGCGGGACAGCACACCCCGCGTGGTGTAGAGGCGCAGCACGTACGCACCGGCCCCGAGGCCGTCGAGCGGCAGCGCAAACGCGCCCGCAGCCGTCACCTCGGCTGTCCAGAGCTGGCGGCCCAGCACGTCGTAGAGCATCAGCCGAGCCGGGCCGGTGGGGAGCTGCCCGATGTGCGCCGTGGCGCGGGCGCCGGCAGGATTGGGCCAGACTTCGAAGGAGTGCGCGGCGAGGTCGGCAGGGTTTTCCGCCGAAACAGGCGTTTTCTGAAAGCCCGCCCGCGTCAGCGCCGTCTGAATTTCGGGAGCCTGCATGAAGTAGCGCCACACGGCCTCGCTGCGCCCGTTCTCGATCATCAGCGTGATGGGGCCCTGGTCAATGCCGAGGTGGTCGGTGGCGTACCAGCCTTTGGTGGGGTTGAAGGCGTCCTTGAAGCCGTACTGGCCCCACAGTTTGGGGTAGTTCGCGTAGAAGTTGCGCAGCGCCGCGAGCGACTCCGTGGGCGTGAAGGCGTAGGAGCCGCCCGGACCCGTGGGCACGAGCGTGCCTTCGTCGTTCTGGACGGGCGGCGCGCCGCGCGCGGTGTAGCCGCCGGGGTAGTCGCTGGCCGTGATGCCCCAGCCGTCGGGCCCGTAGCCCACGAATTTGAGTGGGTTGGCTATCGTGTAGTTGCGCTGGGCAAGCGTGGCACGGCGGCTGTTCTCGAAGTAGTCGATCCCCTTGCTCCGCATGTAAGCGTCCTGGATGCCTCTGAAGTCTACCCAGACGTGGCTGTACTGGTGGCCGAAAAGGGGCGGGAAGGTGAGAAACGTGTAGCCGTAGTAGGTGGTCCAGTCGCTGCCGTACGTGCTTGTCCACGCGCTCCACGCGTTCGAGGGAAGCGGATGCGTGGGCGAGCCGAGTCCGAGGAGATAGAGGATCATGGCCTCGTTGTAGCCGCCCCAGTCGAAGGGCAGGAATCCACTTTCGGGCTTCCATCCCAGCGCCACGCGCGGCGGGCGCGGACTGGCCCAGTTCCAGTCCACGCGGCGGTAGATGGAGTCGGCGAGGGCGCGGATGCGCGTTTCGTCATTGTCCGTGCCGCTGAAAAACTCGCGGGCGTAGAGGATGCCGCCGAGCAAAAGCGCCGTGTCGATGGTGGAGAGTTCGTTGGTGCCGCGCCGCTTTCCCGTCTGCATGTCGAGAAAGTGGTAGAAAAAGCCTTTGTAGCCCGTCGCGTCGGGCGCGGTGGACTGTTCTGCGTTCCAGAAAAACTCCACCGTCGCCAGCGTGCGCGCCCGCGCCTGCTCGCGGGTAATCCACCCCTTCTCGACGGCCACGCCGTACGCCGTGAGCGCAAAGCCGACCGAGGCGATGGAGGCGGCAGAACCCGGGGTGCTGCGGTCTTTGACGAGCCCGTTGGCCGGGTTGGCCTCGTACCACAAGAAGTCGAAGGCCGTCTGGCTCACCAGGTCGAGAAACTCGCTGTCGGTGAGGGCGCGGGGCGTGGCCTCCAGCCCCGCGCCGGGCGCGCTCTCGCCGCCGGCAGGACCGCTTACGAACGTCCGCACGTCGTAGAAATATGTCGTGCCGCTGGTGACGAGCGAATCGATCCAGAAGGTGGGCCGGATGGCCGCCGGGGTGATCTGCGTAAACGTCGCGCCGCCATCGTCCGAGCGGTACACGCGGTAGCCCGTCGCACCCCCCACGGGCGTCCACCGCACCAGCACGCGCCCTTCACCCACCCGCACGCCCACGTCGGCAGGCGGGTCGGGCGGAAACGTGACGAGGGCGAGCAGCAGTAGAAAAGGCATCCGGGAAGGGTCGAGGTACAGGCGCAGGCTGAGAAGGCGGTAGGGGCGCAATTAATTGCACCCCTACGACGCGTCAGAAGGCGAAGCCGAGGGTGAAGCGCTGCATATTGCCCAGCCGCTCGTGGTTGGCCCAGGCGTAGTCGAAGGAGAGGCGGTAGTTGCCCGTGCCCACGCCCAGCCCGGCCCCGAAGGTCGGGCCGCCCTCGCTGTCCTCCTGGAACAGCCGCTCGTAGCCGCCGCGCAGCGCAACGAGGTCGCGGAAGCTGTACTCGGCCCCCAGGCTGACCGAGTTGGTGTTGTCGCTGGGCTGGTAGGCATCTACGGCCAGGTTGAGGCGGCTGTCGCCGCCCACCACGACGGGGTAGCCCACGCCCACGCGGAAAAGGATGGGCAGCGGGTACGTGTCCGTCTGGATTTCCGTCGTCAGGTTGGGGTTGTCGCCGTACTTGTCCGGGTCGGGGTCGAAACGCACGTAGAGGTCGCGGCCTTTGTACTGCCCGCGCGTGCCGAAATTGGACAGGCTCGCGCCCAGGTACGCGCCCAGCGGCAGCCGGTAGAGCACGCCGAAGTTGAACGAAACGGCGTTTAGGCTCGAATGCCACACGTTTTCGCGCACGTACTGCACCTGCGCCCCTGCCGAGAAGCGGTCGGTGAGGCGGCGGCTGAAACCGATGCCCGCAGCCATGTTGGTCACCGAGAAGCGCTCGCCCGTACCCAGCGGCTGGTCCACGGTGCGCACGTCCATCTCGCCCGAGTCCACGTACGTGAGGCTGAAGGCGAGCGTGTTGGCCGCGCCCAGTTTGAGCGCCACGCCGGCGTAGTTGTAGGCCACGTCGGCCAGGTAGGCCATGCGGGTGCCCTGCACGCCGCTGGCGTCCAGGTGGCCGAGTGCGCCGGGGTTTGCATAGAGCGACTGCACTTCAGTGAAGCCGGCCACCCCCGTGCCGCCCATCGCGGCGGCGCGGGCGCTGGGCTCGATGAGCAAGAACTGCCCGATGGTCGTGCCCGTCTTGGTCTGCGCGTGCACCGCCGGCAGCACCACGAGGGCCGTCAGCAGGCAGGCGAGCCGCCCGGCGGCGCGGGCGCACGCGGCGCTCCGCAATCCGATATCTGCGATCCGCAACCGAGTCGTTTTCATAGCGCTCACTTGATAATGGCGAACTTGCCGACGTAGGTGCCCAGGCCGGGCGCGTCCACGTGGAAGAGGTAGAGGCCGGGGGCGATTTCGAGGTTGTCCTTCGAGCGCAGATCCCAGCGGATGGCACCCGTCAGCGACCCGTCGTGCACGAGCGTGTTGACCAGGTCGCCGCGCAGCGTGTAGATGCGCACCGTCGCTCCGGTGGGGATGGCGCGGAACTCGATGGCGCGCTCGCCCCGGCCCGACACGCCAAACGGATCGGGCTCGAACGAGGCTGTGCCTACGTACGGGTTGGGCACCACGTACGGCTCCTCGTTCTCGAACATGAGCTTGGCGAAGTTCTCGTCCACCCGCGCGCCCTGCGTCGTGAACTCGAACGTGTCGCCGGCGGAGAAGGGTTGCCGGACTACCAGGCGGTAGGTGCTGCCTTCGCCCGGCGCAGCGGTCGGGGTGCCGGGCGAAGCCGCGTCGAACTGGATGCGCCAGATGGGCTGCTGGTTGTTCGAGCCGGCGGCCACGGGGGCCAGCACTTCGATGTACTCGTTGGGCGCGCTGAGGGTCTGGTCGCCGTTGCCGTCGAAAAAGCGGAAGTCGAACTGCCGCCCCGACTGGTCGCCGATGATCTTGAAGCGAGCCGGACGTGCGGGCGCGCCGATGGCCGCGCGGCTGGTGTCGAGCGGGGTGTTGGCAAACGTGATCGTCAGGCTTTCCGGGTAGCCCGGCCGCCGCCGGTTGGGCGAGAGCGACGAGTTGACCTGGCGGGCCGTCAGGCGCACGTCGGTGAGGCTCGTGGGCGTGAAGCCGCTGGCCACGGTATCAATCTCCGGCACGAGCGGCGTGCCGATAATGGGCAGCAGGCCCAGCCCCGCCGGCCCCTGACCCAGCCCTGAGAGGTCGGTGCCGCCCTCGAACACCACCTCGCCCGTCGTCGTGTTGGTGAGCGTGTAGAACTGCGCCCGCACGCTGTCTGCCGAGCCGCCAAACGTCAGGCGGAACGTGTGGCCGTCGGGCACCAGGTCGCTGTTGACGACGGCGATCTGCACGCGCCCGTTGCCCACGCCCGCCACCTGCCGGATTTGCGTCGAGTCCACGGCGGCTTCGATGTAGCCGGGCACGCGCGGGTTGGGCCGCACCTCGACGACGTTTTTGGGCAGAATCGTGCCGCCGCGCAGCGTGCGCGACACGTTGACGGCGTTCTCAGACGGGTAGAAGCCGAATTCCTCCGAGCCCCGGTCGTAGGCCGTGACGGCGTAGTAGTACGTCTGCCCGTTGTCCACGTCGGTATCGGTAAACGTGTGGCGGATGCCGGTGTCGTTGCCGAGGTAGTACCCGATGCCCTCGACGGTGATATTCGAGTAGCCCTTCACGTCGTTGACCATGTCGAACTGGGCGAGGGGGCGACCATTGCCCGACAGGATGCGCCCGCTGGGCGTGTCGCGCACGTCGAGCACGCGCACGTCGTTGAAGTTGGGGTCGGTGGCGCGGTAGATGCGGTACCCCTCGAAGTCGTTGCGGTTGGTGACGGGGTCAATGGCGCGCTCGGCGGCATTGTCCCACGAAAGCGTCACCACGCCGTCGCCGGCCACCGCCGTCACCGTGGGGGCGGGCGGCGGCGTGGCAAAGCGGTAGTTGGCGTTGTAGATGCTCTGGACGACCTCGACGTTCGTTTCCAGTTCGGTCAGGTCGCCGCCGTAGGCGAGGGCAAGGCTGAAGCGCTCGCGCCGCCCGGCCTCCAGCTTGAACGGGCCGGAGGCGAAGAGAAAGCCGATGTTGTAGTTGAGCGCGAGCGGCTGGTCGAAGCTGACGTTGGGATCGGGCGAAGAGAACTGGTCGTAAAGCCGCTGCGCCCAGTCGCGCTCGTTGTTGAAAAAGACGATGCCGTCTGTTTCAGACGAAGGCGCGCCCGCACCCGCGCGGATGCGGTTGAGCTTGAAGCCCGTCAGCCCGATCTGGTCACTCTCGTTGATGTCGGTCTGGTTGAAGTTGGGCTCGCCGCCGGTCGGGATGCCGTCGCCCTCGCCGGTGTCTCCGGTGCCGGCCACACCGTCGGCCCCGATGTCGTGGAAAACGGCGTCCCAGTCCATGTCCTCGTCGCCCGTGTACCAGACGCCCGCCACGTAGGCCGGGCGCTCCTCCAGGGGTCCGTACTCGCGCTCGAAGTCGGCCATGTTGTAGCGGCTCTGCACGTAGGCCCGGATGGCGTCCTGCCCTTCGATGCGCTGCCCGGCGTCGCCGTCGCGCTGCTCGTCCGTGATGCCGTCCTGGTCGTTGTCCCGCCCGTCGAACTGGTTGCCGGGCGTTTCGAGGTAGGCGTAGCCCAGGTAGCCCGTGGGCGTGCACGTGCCGGAGAGCGAGACGCCGCGCCCGCCCTTGTCCCACGTGTACACGAGGTTGAGGCCGAAGTCACGGTTGAAAAACGCGTTGTCGTCGTCGCTCTCGGCCACGCCGTCGCACGAGCGTGCAGAGCCGCCCACGCCGCTGTCCATGTAGAGGCCGAAGATGATGTCCTCGTAGGTCGTCGTGGACTCGTTGACGATGTCGTAGTGCCAGAAGATGACGTTCTGGGCCTGCGGGTTGGCCCACTGGAAGCCGCGCACCTCGACGCGCAGGCCCAGCCCGCGCCGGGTGCGGTCGCGGCTGTCGGGGAAGAAATTCCAGGCGTCGTAATACTGGTCGTCCATGACCGAGAACGACTCCTGATCGGCATTGGGGGTTTTGCCGAAAAAGCCGTTCCACGAGCCGCACCAGCCTGGATCATCGGGATCTTTGGATTTGTCAGGCCAGCAGTCGGGCCAGGTGCGGGGGTCGTTGGAGAGGGCGATGGAGCGGGCCTGGTTGATGGCCGGGTCGGCCTGCGCGTAGCCGGGGCGCGGCTCGAACCGCATCACGCGGTCGGTAGAGGGGCTGCGCGCCTGCCGCTCGCGGAAGCCCGTTTCCATGATCTCGGCAGGGCGACCGTTTTCCTGCACGATGCGCGCCAGCACGAACGGCGTGATGCCGTCAGAGTAGTTGAGGCCCGATCCCTTGGGCACCTCGACGGAGTGGCTGATGCTCAGGTCGGACTCCGGGCCGAAGTAGTCGCCCACCATGCCGAAGTTGTAGAAAATCGTCCGGAGTCGGTTGGCGTCGTGGATACCGCTGCGCTCGGCGTCGATGCGGCCGCGCTGCTCGGGCGGCGTGACGGGTTCGAGGGGAGGCTGCTGCGCCTGCGCAGGCAGCGCGGCCAGGATCAGGATCGCGGCGAGAAGAGAGAAACGCATGGATGCAGGCTGAATAAGCAATGGGCGATTCGACAATTCGGCAATGGACAATGGGCGACTCGGCGGGGATCAGGGCTCTACCGGGGCGTCCTCGAGCAAAGGTGGGATTGTCCACTCGGTTTCAGGCTCGTGAACGTGTCCGCCTGCTGCATTTGCAGCAGTTCGAACACTGGCGTTGAGGATGCGGCTCAGCTCGCGGCATTCGGTCAGCGCCGTTTCAGCGGCGGCTTCGGCGGCAAGGCCGCTGCGCTGTGCCACCTGAATCCAGACGGCACTCTCGTTCAGTTCCTTGAGCGCGATGCGGAGCTTGTGGACGAAGTCTCGCCGGCTCTCTGCACCTCGGGCTTCGGCATAATGGGCCGCCGGTGCAGTGCCTGATCGTAGCAGCTGCCCCGCCACGTGCCGCCCTGCTACAGTCGCAGGCATGGCCTCGCACAACCGCACGACAGTCACAGCGAAGTCAACGAGACGCTCCTGTATGTTCTGCCCTTTATACATTGCCGAATTGACGAATTGCCCATTGCCGAATTTCATCAGCGCCGGACGATGCCGCGGAAGGAGATCCCGACTTCGACGCGGCGCGGCGCGGCCAGCCGCGTCGGGCTGGGGTTGCGCTGCTGCGCCGGGTCGAGCGTGTAGAATGGGCTGCCGGTGTCGGCGTACACGAAGCCGTTGTTGTAGCGCGCGTTGAGCAGGTTGAACACGCGCGCAAAGCCCGTCAGCTGAAGCCCACCCATGCGGAAGCCGCGCTCGGCGCGCAGGTCGATGGTGGCTGCGCCCGGCTTGCGGCCCGAATTCGTCTCCAGGTTGGCCCCGAAGCCCGTGCCGAGCGAGGGCGTGTACGGCTGGCCGGTGGCAAAGCGGGCGATGCCCGTCAGGCTCCACCCCTCCGGGTTGTAGATGACGAACAGGTTGAGCGTGTGGCGCTGGTCCCACTGGAACGGCACCTGGCGCGGGCGCGGGTCGCCACCTGCCGCGGCGCGGTTGGCCGTTTCGCGTGGGTCGGACGAGTTGCCCGTGGCGATCTGGAGCGTGTAGTCAATGGAGGTCGTCAGCGCTCCCAGGCCGCGCTGGTCGAGCGAGACGGTAAAGCCGCGCACGCCGCCAAAGTCCACGTTCGTCAGGCGGGCGTAGGTGGCCGCCGTGTAAGTGTCCACAAACTCGACGCCCAAGAGGTCGCGGATGTCTTTGTAGAACAGGCTCACGTCCACCCCCAGCCACGGCGTGAGCACGCTTTTGAAGCCGAACTCGTACTGCGCCGTGAACTCCGGCTTCAGGTCAGGATTGCCCAGCACGCCGTAGTCCACCGCGCCCGCCTGGAGGTCGCGCAGCACGATGTAGTTGGAGTTGGAAAAAAACTGGCCGAGCGCGGGGAGCTGGTAGAAGTGGCCGTAGGAGAAAAAGAGCGAGGCCCGGTCCAGAATGGGAAACGACACGCTCAGGCGCGGCGCGACGACGAGCTTGGGCGTCGTCGCTTTGGGCGGCGCCGTGGGCGCGCCCTGGATGCTGTTGGCCGGGTTCTGCAAGTCGCCCGGCACCTCGCTGTTGGCGTCGAAATACTCGGCGCGCAGGCCCATGCGCACGCGCAGGTCGCCCCACTCGACGCGGTCCTGCACGTAGGCCGCGCCCGCGAGGGGTTTGTAATGGAGCACTTCGGCTCCCAGCGTGTCTACCACTACGCCCAACTGCTGCCGCCCGTCCACGGTCACGTTGCGGATAAGGCCGGGCGCGCCGAATTCCAGATTGGACGACTGCACCTCGATGCCCGCTTTGACCAGGTGCACCTTGGTGGCCTGCCACGTCACGGTGCCTTTGCCGATGATCTGGTTGGTCTTCTGCACAAACCGGCCCAGGTCCACGCCCTGCACAAACGCGCCGTCCTCGTAGTTGGCGTCGCCGCGGGGCTGGCCGGCCTCGAAGTAGCGCGGGTCGTAGGCGCTGTCGTACTTGAGGTCTTTGTAGTCGAGCAGGTTCTGGCGCGCGCTCACCTCGTAAAAAAGCGTGTTCGAGAGCGTGTGCGTGAGGTCGAGCCCGTGCACGAGCGACGTTTCGCGCTGTGTCTTGGTGCCCTCCGGGTTGAAGCGGTAGGCGTGGCTGTAACCCTGCCGCTCGGTGTAGCCGCCGATGGCTTGGTAGCTCAGGCTCACCTGCCGGTTGATGCGCGTGGTGAGCTTGCCCAGGTACGCCCAGCGCTTCGAGAAGCCGATGGGCACGATGTCGCCGTCGCCGGTGCCGTTGAACTGGCGCTGCTCGAAGTCGGACGAATCCGTCGGCATGAAGCGGCGGATGCCGTAGAGATAGCCGCTGTCCAGAATGCGCTGCCCGTTGACCAGAAACGTCGTGTTGGGCACGAAGGGCACGGGGCCAGACAGGTTGAGCTGGTAGTTTTGCCGCGCCGTGGGCGTAAAGCGGCTGATGTAGGGCGATTGCGCCACGGTGCGCTGGCCCACGAAAAAGTCCCGCACCGTCACCGAGTCGTCGCCGGGGGCGTAGTAGTCGCCCATGAAGACCTCGCCCGAGAATTCGTACTCGTTGGCGTTGCCTGTGCGCAGAACGGCGTTGACGACGCCCGAAAGGGCCTGCCCGTACTCGGCGTCGAACGTGCCCGAAATCACCTGCACCTCCTGCAAAACCGACCGGTCGAGCTGGATCGTTGACTGGTTGTTGTAGGGGTTGTTGACGCTCACGCCGTTTACCTGGTACTGCACCTCGCCCAGCCGTCCGC
>CBDUBO010000043.1:0-10832 GCA_965365405.1 uncultured Rhodothermales bacterium
CCCTCCGCGTCGATTTTGAGCAGGTCCACCGTTGGGAGCGCGTAGCGGGTAGCCAAGCTATCCAGCGTGGTGACGGGCACCTGGATGGGCGGACCGCTGAGGTAGCCGTCGCCGGGCACGTCCATGCCACTTGCGCCGGTGAGGTGGTGTTCGAGGTACGGGTATTTGCGGTTGCGCGCCTCGTAGAAGGCCACCATGCCTTCGGTATCCGACAGGGCCGTGGCCCCGATCTCGACACCCTCGATCCCATTGAGCGCCAGGTTCGTGCGCAGAAAATGGAGTGCGGCCGGCATCGGCTCCACGGCGACCACTTTGAGGTCAGCGTTGTAGGCCCGGCTCAACAGCGTGTAATAGCCGATGTTGGCCCCTACGTCCACGAACACGGCGCCGGCCCGCGCCATGCGTGTGAACACGCCGAACAGGTGCGACTCGTAACCCTGCCACCCCTTCCAGAACAGCACTTTAGAGACATAGCTGGATTCGTTTCCCGCGATCTTCAGCCTTTTTCCGTTGGGCAGCGCAAGCGTGAACGGCGTGTTGACGCCAAACTGGTACCGCGTCGGGAGCACGGGCGCGAAAGGCTTCAGCAGGGTGCGGAGGGTTCTGTTGACGGTAGGACGGTACAGCGGGTACATGGGGACAGCGGAGAAAGCCCGAAAAGTACTCAACCTAGCCCAAGCAGCGTAGTGCCTCAGCATCCTGACCTAACACCTGACAGGCGAACATGCTACCGACGTTGCCGACCAGGAAAAAGCTGCGCGGCTTTGGCGAGCGCCTCGGTTTCACACTGCGCGGCCTTTTGCCGGTCGCCGGGCAGGCTGCTCAGCGTCACGATGCCGAAAAGCGCCCCCCCGATGATGGGGGGCGTCAGGTAACCGCCTCCGTTGTCTCCCCACTCTGGAAAGAGACTCGTGCCCAGGTCTCCATCGTCGTAGGTGAGGGTGCTCGCGAGCGCCGCCGCGCCCACGAGCGTCAGGCCGCCCAGCCAGGCGAAGCGAGCGGCCCTGTTGCCCGCCTGGACGCAGGCGTTGGCGCGGGCGATGTGCTGGTTGTACGACTGGACAGACGTGAATCCCTGGTACACCACGCCAGCCGGGATGGAGGTAAGTGTGCGCGGCGGTACCTGGGCGTGTGCGGGTAGGGCGGCCAGAATCAGAGTAAACAGTAGTAGGAAGCGCAAAGCGGTACGGGTACGGCGGGGTGGGATGGCTACTGGCACATGGGGTGGCCGGTGAGCTTGACGAGCGGCAGGTCGGGGCGAGCCCAGGTGATGATGGCGCACTTGCACGCCTGCGGGGTACGGGTGCATTCCTGGTTGCGTTGCTGCGCCTGGCGCAGCGCCTCGGCGTTGGCCTGCTCGCGCTGGCGGCGCAGTTCGGCTTGGATGCGCGCGCTTTGCGCCTGGCGGGCTTCAGCCTCGGCACGGGCAAGGGCCTGCTCGGCCCGCTCCAGTTCTCGCTGTGCCCGCTGTGCCTCTGCGGATAACTCCAGCGAGTGCCGGCGCATTGCCGCAAGGCGGGCCGGGAAGTCGGGACTGGTGAAATCCTCCGAGAGCCTGCGGCACTCGTCGCGGCGGCGCTGCTTACGCCGTTCGGCTTCGGCGCGCTGCTGCTCCTCGTAGCGCCGGGCCGCCTCGGCACCCATCGTGCGAACGCGCCGGTCACGCGCATCCCGATCCTCCTTGCTGATAACCTCCAGGCACATGCCGTCCGGCGCGACGTGTACCGAGCCGTCCCGCCTCAATGAAGCCTCATACAAACAGGAGCACTCTTTGTTGAAATCATCGACGCCCGACTGCGTGCGCAGCTTGGCCATGCGCCCGTAGGCGCGCAGCGCGCTGTTGTCGCGCTCCTGCGCCTGTTTCTTGGCTTCTTGTTTGGCGGCTACCTCTTCTCGGTACGGGGCTGTGAGGGCCGCGGCGGCTTTCTGTTGGTGCTGGGCTGCCGTTACGTTCTGCCCGCCATCGAAGTATTGGCGCGTTGTCGCCCCGCGCGCGGTGACGTTGGCTGGCCCATGAGGCGCTCCGTTCCTGAAGGTGCCCTGCGTTACGGTGCCTGTGGCCGGTTCGTAGCGAATGCCTTCACCATGGAGCCGACCGTTTGAGAACGTGCCGTTGAGGCGGACGCCATCTGCCTGCACCAGCGTGCCCATGCCGCTGAATTGCCAGTTGCTGAAGGCACCAGCGTACTGCGCGCCGGAGGTGAACTGCGCCTGACCCCGCGCAAAGTTGCCGGCATTCATGGTGCCGGCAAACGTGCCGTATCCCGGCACGGTAACGGTGGCCGGTCCGTGCAGCGTACCTCGAACGAAAGTGCCCTCCATGTGCACGCCCGACGGGTAGCGCACTTCTCCGCGTCCTTGAGGGAGCCCGTTCTGCAGTGGGCCCCGGTATTTGAACGCCGGGAAAACATACCAGCCGTCTGCATCACGCAGATCGGAGAAGGTCAGCGGAACGTGCGCCGACCGGCACCCCCCGATGCAGATGCTGCTGAGCAGCATCACAAAGCAAAGTCTCATACAATTTCCTGGTGAGGGGAAGGGTACCTGTAACACACGAGCACCTTAGCCAGCCCTCAGCAGGGAGCAGATGAGCACTCTGTCTGTTTCCTGACAATCGTTAGGCACAATCTGGCCGCTTCGCGATTGTGACAGAGTTGAAAATAGGAGTGCATCACAGATTGAGCAACCCTGAGATTTTCCCTGCTTTGCCTGTGCCGTGACACCGGGAAAATGGCGTGCTCAACTCGCCCGAGGTCATTGACGCAGCCGATGAGGGTTAACCGAGACGCTATCCGGAAACTGAGCGCTTCAATCTCGCGCAGTGAGGGCGAACCCACGCTGAAACTCATTACAGCACTGCTTCGAGCGCCTCGTGCAGCGTCTTGGCTGCCACGACTTCGAGCTTGCCGGGCGCACGCAGGCCCTTGCGGCCGCTGGCGGGCACCACGGCCCGCGTAAAACCGAGCCGGGCAATCTCGTTGAGGCGCGTTTCGAGCTGGCTCACCGCTCGGATCTCGCCGCCCAGGCCCACTTCGCCGATCATAACCGTGCCCGTATCCGAAGGCACGTCGCGGAAGGACGACGCGATGGCCGCGAGCACGCCCAGGTCCACGGCGGGCTCGTCCAAGCGCACACCACCGGCCACGTTCACGAACACGTCCTGGGTGGCCAGGCGCAGGCCCTCGCGCTTTTCGAGCACGGCCAGCAGCATTTGCAGGCGCTTCCCGTCAAATCCCGTGGCGGTGCGCTGCGGCGACGGGTAGGAGGTAGGCGCGACGAGGGCCTGGATTTCGACGAGGATGGGACGCGTGCCTTCGAGCGAGCACACGACGGCCGATCCGCTCGCGCCGTACTGTCGCTCCTGCAAAAAGAGTTCGCTCGGATTGCTGATCTCGACCAGCCCGTCGGCCTGCATCTCGAACACGCCGATTTCGTTGGTGGAGCCGAATCGGTTTTTGGTGGCGCGCAGGATGCGGAAGGCGTGGTGGCGGTCGCCCTCGAACTGGAGCACGGTGTCCACCATGTGTTCGAGCACGCGCGGCCCGGCCACCTGCCCGGCCTTGGTGACGTGGCCCACCAGAAACGTGGGGAATTCCATGGACTTGGTCAGGTGCAGCAGCGTTGCCGTGCTTTCGCGCACCTGGGAAACCGAGCCCGGCGCACTCTCGATGTCAGGGCGGAAGACGGTCTGGATCGAGTCCACCACCATCACGTCCGGCTGCGCCTGCTGCGCGGCGGCCACAATCTCTTCCACGTCTGTTTCGGCCAGCAGCAGAAAGTTGTCTGCGCCCACCCCCAGCCGTTCGGCGCGCAGCTTGACCTGGCGGATGGACTCCTCGCCCGTGACGTAGAGGATGCGGCGATCTGGCAGGTAACGGCCCAGTTCGGTCATGAGCGTGCTTTTGCCGATGCCGGGGTCGCCGGCGAGCAGCACGAGCGAACCACGCATGATGCCGCCACCGAGCACGCGGTCGAACTCGCCCACGCCCGTCACGATGCGCGACTCGTCGGTGAGCGCGATGTCGGCCAGGCGCTGCGGGGCCCGCCCGCTGGAGGCTCGCCGCGCTGGTGCCTGCGCCGCCGTGGCCCGGGTTACTGGCGTCTGCACTTCCTCAGCAAACGAATTCCACGCCTCGCACGAAGGGCACTGCCCGATCCAACGGGGTGAGGTGTGCGCGCACTGCTGGCACACGTACTGGGTCTTGGTCTTGGCCACGCTTTTTTTGCCCGAAGCTAAGACAGCCCCATGACACCGCCCCTTCAGCCATAGGAACCATCGCCCGGACGGGCCTTTCTGAGGGCCGCCTGCCTCACCCCTGCCCGTGCTCCTATCGGCTGTTGCCCATCGCGCTCTGCTGCCCGTCCAGACGTTTGGGCGCTACGTGCTGCTGCTCGTGCGCGCCACTTCCTCTCTGCACGAGGTGCGCCTCTACCGCAACAACTTTTTCGAGCAGACGACGCGCATCGGCTTCGAGTCTATTCCCATCATTGCCCTCGCGGCGCTGTTTTCGGGGGCCGTGACGACGGTACAGGCGGCCTACCAGTTGGTCTCGCCGTTCATTCCGCGCACCGTCATAGGCTCCATCGTCGCGCCGTCCATCATCCTGGAGTTGGGAGCCGTCGTGTCGGCGTTCATCCTGGCCGGGCGCGTGGGCGCGCGTATTGCCGCCGAACTGGGCACGATGCGCGTGACCGAGCAGATCGACGCGCTCGAAACGATGGGGCTCAACTCGGTCGGCTACCTCATCCTGCCGCGCATCCTGGCCGGGCTGGTCATGTTTCCCGTGCTGTACGTGATCTCGTGCGTCGTCGGCATCGGCGGCAGCATCCTCGTGGCGGACTGGGGCGGCTACCTGTCGCGGGGCGAGTTTCTCCAGGGCGCGCGCGACTTTTTCCGCCCCTTCGATGCGTGGTTCGGTGTGATCAAGATGACCACGTTCGGATTCGTCATCACCTCCATCGCGTGCTTCAAGGGCTACTACGTGCGCGGCGGGGCCGAGGGCGTGGGACGCGCCACGACGGAAGCGGCCGTGCTCTCCTGCGTATTCATCCTCCTCGCCGACCTGCTGCTGGCTGTGCTGCTGCTTTAGGCGGGATCAATGTGCAATTCGTCAATGGGCAAGTGTCAATCTGAGCACAGGGCTTCTTCCCAATTGATCATTGCCGAATTGCCTGTTGCCGAATTGCCCATTTGAACCGTCCATCTCCATGATCGAAGTCCGCGACCTGTGCAAATCGTTCGAGGGCAAGAAGGTGCTCTGCAACGTCAGTCTCCAGGTGGAGGAGGGCGAGAAGCTGGCCATCATCGGGCGGTCGGGTTCGGGCAAGAGCGTGCTGCTCAAGCACATGGTGGGCCTGCTCACGCCCGACGAAGGCAGCGTGCTGGTGGACGGCAAAGACCTCTCGAAGCTCAGCTACCGCCGCCTGCGCGACGTGCGGCGGCAGTTCGGCGTGCTCTTCCAGGGCGGCGCGCTGTTCGACTCGCTTACCGTATTTGAGAACGTGGCCTTTCCCTTGCGCACGTTCACGCGCAAGAGCGAGGGCGAGATCGGGGATCGGGTGGAAGAATGCCTGTCGCTCGTGAAGCTGCCCGAAGCGCGCCACAAGAAGCCCTCTGAGATATCGGGCGGGATGCAGAAGCGCGTCGCCCTGGCCCGCGCCATCGCGCTCGAACCGCGCTACGTGCTCTACGACGAACCTACGAGCGGGCTCGACCCGCAAACGTCGAACACCATTGACGAGGTCATCCACAACCTGGCCGAGTGCATGAACATCACGTCCGTCGTCGTCACGCACGACATGCACTCGGTGCTGGCCGTGGCCGACCGCGTCGTGTTCGTGCACGAGGGCGCGCTGCACTGGACGGGCTCCATCCGCGACCTGCACCAGAGCGACGACCCCGTGTTGCTGGCGTTCGTCAAAGCCAACGAGTATCACATCGGCGAAGCTTCGCTCGCCGCCCACACCCTGTCCTGACCGTGCGCTACACCCCTGAGTTGCGCGTGGGGTTGACCCTGCTCGTCACCCTCGCCATCCTGTTTCTGGGCATCCGCTTTTTTCAGGGTTCGCCCCTCTTTTCGGGCTCGTACAGCCTTTTTACCCGCCTGGAAAACGCCGATGGGCTCACGCCCGGCAGTGCCGTCAAGATGCGCGGCGTCGTCGTGGGCACCGTGGGAGACGTAGCGCTGGAAAGCGAGACGGGCACCGTCCGGGTCGATTTTACCATCCACGACGACGTGGCTGTGCCCTCCGGCACGAGGGCCACCATCAGCGGCTTCTCTGCCTTCGGCAGCGTCACGCTCGCGCTCGTGCCGGGCGCAGGCGACGGCGGCAGGCTCGCGCCCGGTCAGGAGGTGCCTGCCGCGCCCACGACCGACCTGCTGGGGACGGTGTCCGAGCGCGTGCCGCAACTGGCCGGGCGCGCCGACACGGTGCTCGTGACGGCGAATCTGGCCGCGGGCGAGGTGTACGCCCTTCTCAACAACCCCGACAGTGACCTGCGCCTGGCACTTGCCGGCCTGCGCCAGACCACCAATAGCCTCAATGCCCTGATCCGCGCCCAGTCCGCCGCACTCGACCAGACGCTCACCAACTCCGCCGCCCTCACCGCCGATCTGCGCCAGTTCACCTCGACCAACCGCGACTAGCTCACCCTTGCCGTGGCCCGCCTCAACCGCGTCCTGGCCGGCCTCGACCGCAACATGACGGCGGTAGAATCGTCTGTGACGACGCTCGACGACCTGCTGGCCGGGCTCGCGGCAGGGGAGGGAACGTTGGGCCTGCTGCTCAACGACTCGACCCTCTACGTTCGCCTCGACACCACGCTCACCCGCGTCAACGGCGTCGTGGACGATTTTCAGCGCCATCCGGGCCGCTACCTCAAGCACCTCACCCTCGTGGATATTTTTTAGACCCTGTTCTGCCCATGCCCCCTTACCGCGACGCGCTCGCCCTTTTTCACGCGTGGACGGAAACGGCCAGTTTGCGCCGCCACGCCTACGCCGTCGAGGCGGCGATGGAAGCCTACGCCGAGCACTTCGGCGCAGACGTGGAGGCGTGGCGCATCGCCGGGCTGCTGCACGACATGGATTACGAAAAACACCCTGATCCGGCCGAGCATCCGTACGTGGGGGTTCGCGAACTGGAAGGGCGCGGCTATCCGGAGGAAATCCGCCAGGCCATTCTCGGCCACGCCGACTACACGGGCACGCCCCGCACCACGCCCATGGCGAAGGCCCTTTTCGCCGTGGACGAACTCTCCGGCCTCGTCACCGCCGCCGCGCTCGTACGCCCGACGGGCATCGAGGGCATGACGGCCTCCTCAATCAAGAAGAAGATGAAGGACAAGGCGTTCGCCGCCGCCGTCAGCCGCGACGACATCCGGCAGGGCGCGGAAGAACTGGGCGTGGCGCTGGACGACCACATCACCCGCGTGATCGGGGCGCTCCAGCGCCACGCCGAACGCATCTTCGGGCGCGCCGATGGCTGAGCCAGCTGCAAATAGAGCGGTTCCTGCGCCGGCTCCGGCAAATCCGTCCGCCGAATCGCCGCCAGAAGCATCGTCGCGGTTGCGGCGCTTTGCCACCGTCCTGGCCAACTACGCGCGCAAGCACGCGCCCCAGCGCACGCCGCGCATCGAAGCTGCGCCGGAGCCGCCGCGTGTGAAGGGCTCGCACGCCGCTGCGCTCACGCTGCTGCGCATCATCCCGTGGGTGCTGGGCGGGGTGTTCGTGTTCTCGTTCTACTGGGACTTTCCCGGTCAGGCCATCACGCTGTTCGGGCAGACGGTGTCGGTCGAGGGCCTGCTGCGCATCCTGTCCGTCAGCGGCTTTATCGGCTTTCTGACCAACTGGCTGGCCATCTCGATGCTGTTCCACCCGCGGCAGCGGCGGCCCATTCTGGGGCAGGGACTCATCCCCGCGCAGCGCGAGCGTGTGATTTTCCGGCTCGCCAAGGCCGTCTCGGAAGAACTCATCAGCCCCGACCTCATCAAGCAGAAGATCGAGGAGAGCGGCATCATTCCGCGTTACCGCGTGATGATGGTCGAGGTGGCGCGCAACGTCGTCGAAGATGCCGACTTCCGGCGCGAAGTCAAAGCCCTCGCCGCCGACTACGCCCGCGAGACGCTCTCGTCTCCCGAACTGCGCCAGCGCATCGTCTCCTTTACCGTGGACAAGCTGGAGACGTTTGCGGGCAAGGGGCTCGCCGGGGTGGCGCTGCGCACGTACCGGCTGCTGGGCGAGCAGGACTTCCAGCGCCGCATCGAGGAGGCCGTCGCGGCACTGCCGGAGGCCGTGGACACGCTGCTCGACGGCTTCGACCGCCAGCTCGACGCGCTCCCGGCCCGCATCGACGCGCATTCGGAAGCCCTCGAACGGTGGGCCACCCGCGCCGTGCTCGACTTCGTCGAGAGCTTCGACATCTACAGCATCGTGACGGAGAACATGCGGCGCTACGACGAGCAGCAGCTCGAAAACCTCCTCAAAAACACCAGCAACGAGCAGCTCAACTATATCAAATACCTGGGCGGCGTGCTGGGTGCCGTGGGCGGTTTCGTGATCTGGCAGCCCTTGCTCGCCCTCGGCGTGCTCGGCGCCATCGTGCTGGGCGCGTGGGCGCTTGATGCGCTCCTGCTGCGGCTGGGAGCAACGAAAAAGGCCCGCCTCGGATGAGACGGGCCCTGTGGCGTGGGGGAGACTTGAACTCCCGACCTTGGGGTTATGAATCCCACGCTCTGACCAGCTGAGCTACCACGCCGTGGGAACGCGCAAGATACGGGCGGGCGCGACAGGGGCGCAACGCACCCGCCCGGCTACTCGGTGAGCGAACCGCGAAGAAAGATGCGTTTTGTGGTTGGAGAGTCGAGGCGTAGAAAAGCCTCACCAACCTCCAATCTCTACTCTCCAATCTCCACTCCCCATGCAACCCATCGGACAGGAACGGGTGCTCGAAACGCTTCACCGCGCCCTCGCGGGCGGGCGGATCGCGCACGCCTACCTCTTTCACGGCCCTGACGGCACGGGCAAGCGCGCCGTCGGCCTGTACCTGGCGCAGGCACTGCTGTGCGAAAAGGGCGGGCCCACGCCGTGCGGCGTCTGCAACAGCTGCTCGCGCGTGCTGCGCCTCATCCACCCGGACGTGCACGTCCTCTTTCCGCATCCGACGGACGTGAGTGAGGGGGAGGTGGCCGAGCGCCGTTCCCTGCTGGCGCAGAACCCGTACGCCGCCATCGATTTCGTGCGCCGCCCGTCGCTGAGCGACGCCACCAAAACGTCCAACAAGCAGGTTCACTACACCATCGCGCGGGTGCACGAGGAACTGCACCGGCCCATGAGCTTCCGGCCCGTCGAGGGGCGCTACAAAGTGGCTCTCGTCATTGATGCCGACCTGATGCGCGTCGAGGCGGCCAACGCGTTTCTCAAGCTGCTCGAAGAGCCGACGCCGCAGACCGTTTTCATCCTCACCACGGCGCGCCCCGACCGGCTGTTGCCCACCATCGCCTCGCGGTGCCAGAAGCTGCGCTTCGAAGGGCTGGAAAGTGACGCCATTGCCGAAGCGCTGGTCGAGGGCGAGGGGCTCGACCCCACGCAGGCAACGCTCGTGGCGCGCATGGCCGACGGCTCCTACGCGCGTGCGCTCGACATGGCCGTGGGCGATGACCTGGCCGCGCAGCGCGAGCAGGTGGTGCTGTTTCTGCGCAACGTGTACAAGGGCGGCGTGGACGCCGGCAAAAGCGTCGAGGCGATGGCCGCGCTGGGGCGCGAGCAGGCCAAGGCCCACCTCCGCCTGATGCTGCGCTGGATACGCGACCTCGTGCTCTACGGCGCGATGGGGCCGCACGCCCCGCTCGTCAACATCGACCAGGCGGAATCCATCGCCCGCTTCAGCCGTAACCTACCCGACGCCGACCTCTCCGGCATGGTGCAGCGCGTCGAGGAAGCGCTCGAACTGCTCGAACGCAATACCCACGCCACGCTCGTCTTCCAGGTGCTCAGCCACCGCCTCTTTCACGCCATGCGAGGCCGCGCGCCGCAGCCGCTCTTCGTCCCCCTCGCCGACTCCTGACGTTTCCTGCTATGGCCTGTGGTTCTTGTGGTTCGGGTGGAAAAGGTGGGTGCAGCTCAGGCGCGTGCGGGACGGACAAGTGCCCGTCGCTTCAGGCGTTCGACTGGCTGGCGGGCATGGGTGTTTCTGCCCCCGCCCGCACCTTCGAGGCGGTAGAGGTGCAGTTCAAGGGGGGACGCAAGTCCTTTTTCAACGTGCCCGTAGAGGTGACCGCGCAGACCGGCGACCTGGTGGTGGTTGAGGCCGACCGGGGCGTGGATTGCGGGCACGTGCACCTGAGCGGCGAGCTGGCCCGCCTGCGCTTCCGCACCCAGGGCACGGACGGCGAGCGCCTGCCCAACGTGATCCGCACGGGCACCGCGGAGGACTGGGATCGGTGGGAGCGCAACCGCGCCGACGAGCGCGAGGCAGCCCTCGTGTGCCGCGAGCGCATCGAAACGCTCGACCTGCCCATGAAGTTGACGGATACCGAGTGGCAGTTCGACCGCAAAAAGATCACGTTCTACTTCACGGCCGACCAGCGGGTGGACTTTCGCCAGCTCGTGCGCGAACTGGCAGCGCATTTCCGCTCGCGCGTCGAGTTGCGCCAGATCGGCGCGCGTGACGGCGCCGCTCGCATTGGCGGCATCGGTTCGTGTGGGCGCGAGTTGTGCTGCTCCACGTGGCTCACCGAGTTCAAACCCGTCTCCACGCAGGCCGCCCGCGCCCAGAACCTGCCGCTCAACCCCACCCGCCTCAGCGGGCAGTGCGGACGCCTGAAGTGCTGC
>CBDUBO010000044.1:0-10687 GCA_965365405.1 uncultured Rhodothermales bacterium
TCCAGGCCGACGAACTGGAGGTACTGCGGCGACACCTGCTCGGGCAGCGCGCCCTTCGTGGCGTAGGTGCGGCTGTGCTCGATGGAATTGACGTTCTGGTCGAGTTGGACCCACAGAAAGGGCAGTTCGTCCGGCGAGTTGTTGTGGTACGTGACGCGCTCGCTGCCCGTGACGCGGTGGTGGAGCGTGTCGAGTTCGGTGCGGATCACGTAATCGGCCTGCTGCTGCCAGTACTGAGGACCGGGCATCCCAGATGCCGAGCGGTACTGGTTGGGATCGGGCCACTCGTCCAGCATCCTGAACATGGAGCGGTTGACCTTGGCATCGCCATCGGTGTTGCGCCACTTCTGGGCCTGCGTCGCCGGAACGAGCAGCAACACCCACAGCGCGAGCAAGGTCAGCGACCGTAGAGCGGTAGTCATAAATGTGTGAGGGTTGGGGGGATGTGAAGGTAACAGGGAAAAACTTCCGTCAGACGACGGTCTGGGGCGAGAGTTACAGCCCCAGCGCGGGCAGCCGCTCCAGCAGCATCACGAGCGACAGGCCGGCCGCCGCGCCCAGCAGCACGAGGGTCCACGAAGCCGCTTCCATGCGCACCAGGCGCACCACGAGCAGCGACACGGCCAGCAGGAGTAGCAGAATCACGATCTGCCCGATCTCCAGCCCCACGTTGAACGCGAGCAGCGGCAGAAACAGGCTGTCCTCCTCGCCCAGCACGCTGCGCAGAAACGTGGAGAAACCCAGCCCGTGCACCAGTCCAAACCCCAACGCGAGCGCGTACTTGACGCGCACCGGGTCAGACGAACTGCGGTAAAGCCTGCGACGGCGCTCCACCTGCCAGATGCCCAGCACACTCGTGACCAGGATGGTCGCCGCAATGAGCATCTCGACAAACGGGCCGCTCACCGTGACGAGCCGCAGCGTGGCGAGGGCCAGGGTGATGGAATGCCCTACCGTAAAGGCCGTGACGAGCCAGAGCAGCCGCCGCCAGTCCGAGAGCGCATACACGGCGCACAGGGCAACGATGAACAGGATGTGGTCGTAACCCTGCGGATCGAGGATGTGCTCGATGCCCAGGCGGAAGTAAACGGAAAACGTGCTCATGCAGAAGGTCAGGCGGAGCGGGCAGACCGGGCACCTCTATGTACGGCGCAGGGGCGTGGTTTCGTCTGCAACGCTGCTCTACAAAAAAGCACCCGGAAGGCCATTGCCCTCCGGGTGCTGCATTACACACCTTTTGCCGGGGTCAGGGCTTGCCGCCCAGGTGCTTCATGTTGAGCACCGCGCGCGTCGTGCCCGACTTGTCGGTTTTGCCGTCCTTTTTGGCCGCAGCCACGAGGGCGTCACGCACTTCTTCCGGCGTCATGCTGGGTGTGCGGCCCAGCAGCACGATGGCCGCGCCCGCCACGTGCGGAGCCGCCATCGAGGTGCCGTACTCGCGCACCAGGCGGTCGCTGCCGGCCAGCAGGGTTTCGATCCGATCACCGGGGGCGAGGATGTCCACAAAGCGGCCCGTGTTCGAATAGCCGGCCAGCTTGCCGCCCTTGTCGGAGGCGCCTACCGTGATGGCGTCCGGCACGTGGGCCGGGCTGAAGTTCGCGGCATCCTCGCCGTCGTTGCCCGCCGACACGATAACCGTCACGCCGGCGTCAATGGTCGCCTGCACGGCGTCGTCGAGGGCAGTGAAGGCTTCGCTGCCTACGTACGCGCCCACGCTCAGGTTGACGACGACCGGGCGCGCCGGGTTTTCGAGCTTGCGCGCCGTGATAAAGTCGAGCGCGGCAATGAGGTCGCTCTGGCGGCTCAGGCCGAGCGCGTTCATCACGCGGATGACGCGGACGGGCGTGCCGGGGGCTGTGCCTACCAGCCCCGAACCATCGTCCTTGGCGGCGGCGATGCCGGCCACGGCAGTACCGTGTCCGTACACGTCATTCTGATTCGAGCACGACTCGAAAACGCCCGCCTTGTGCACCAGGCACTCGACCACGTTCACGTCGGCATGGTCGGCGCCGCTGTCGAGCACGTAGAAGTCCACGTCCGGCACGCCGTTCTTATCGGCGTTGTCGCCTGAGGCGTAGAACGACTGGTCGGCGTTGAGGGCGTCGATGGCCCACGACTGCGACACGCGGTTGCCGGAGAACGATTCGCGCGGCGGACGGCCATAGGCGAACTCGAAGTCCGGCTCGACCCACGCCACCGCCGGGTCATTTTCAAGCGAGTCGAGCATGGCCTGCAGGTCAGCCGGCGACAGCGTGATGGCCTCCATCTCGTACGGGCGGAAAACCCGGTAGGGGCGAAACACGCGGTACGGGCGGAAAACCCGGTAGGGGCGAAACACGCGGTACGGGCGGAAAACCCGCTGCGCGGCGTAGGTGGGATCGTAACCGATGATGAGCCGCACACTGTCCTCCCCAGCCTTGCCAAACGAGGGCGCAGGCATCAGGTGTGCATTTCGGAGTTTCTGGTTGGTTACGCTGCTTGCGGAAGCCTGGTCGTGTTCGACAGCGGTGATGTCGCAGGCCGTGAGACTGAAAAGGCTGCACACGAGCAGCCCCAACATCAGTCCGTTACGTAGGGGCACGTACGAAAGCATGGATGTGGTGGTGGTGGGTTAGGAAAGAACAGCGTGCCATCCTGCAGCAGCCCCGGGGGGAAGGGCTTACCACGAATGGCACGGTACATGAAAGTAACGACTTCGAAGGACGAGAGAAAAGCCTGCCTTTCAAAAAGAACTCGTTTCCTTTCAGTCAAGAAATGATTGCCTCGGGAGGCTTCGATCTAAAAGCGTTCCCGTCTTGAACCTACCCCTTCTCCGGGCCGACCGCATTTTTCTAAGTGTTTTTGCCTTGAAGGCCCACAAAAGGAAAAGCCCGGCTCGACACTGCGTCGAACCGGGCTCAGATGTGTTCTGATCTTGCTTATGGTTTACCGCCGAGCTTGTCCATGTAGAGTGCCCGGTTGACGGTTCCTCTCGGCGTGCCGTCAATTTTTGCACCGTCCTTGAGGGCCATCCCTACGAGAACGTCGCGCACCTGCTTGGGCGTCCACGTGGGGTTGCGCGCCAGCACCACAGCGGCAGCGCCTGCCACGTGCGGGGCGGCGAACGACGTGCCCGACTCGCGCATGAGCTTGTTAGGCTCACTTCCCGCGAAGAGCACTTCCAACCGGTCGCCCGGTGCCAGCAGATCCACAAGCGCCCCGTGGTTCGAGAACGACGAGAACTTCTTGTCCTTGTTGTGCGCGCCCACCGTGATGGCGTCCGGCACGTGGGCCGGGCTGAAAAGTGCGGCGTCCATGCCATCGTTGCCCGCCGACACCACGACGGTCACACCCGCGTTGATCGCCGCCTGCACGGCCTCGTCCATGGCCGTGAAAGCTGCCGAACCGATGTACGCACCAAAGCTCAAGTTCATCACGACCGGGCGGGCGGGGTTAGCCATCTTGCGCTCGGTAACCAGTTCGATGGCCTTGATCATGCGGGACTCGTTGGAATAGCCCGCTGCGTTGAGCGTGCGGATAATGCGCAGCGGTGCGCCCGGCGCCGTGCCCACCAGGCCCATCTTGTTGTCCTTGGCTGCCGCCACGCCCGCCACGGCCGTGCCATGCCCGAGGTAGTCGGTCGTGCGCTGGCACGGGACGAAGCTGTTGCTCCGGAATTCGAGGCACTCCACCACGTTCAGATCCGGGCTGTCGGCCCCGCTGTCGAGGATGTAGAGATCCACGTCGGGCACACCGCGCTCGTCCTTGTTGTCGCCCGCCTTGAAGTAGGAGTTGTCGGCCTTGGACTCGCCGATGCCCCAAGACTTTTTCTGGTCTTTCTCCCACCAGAAGTCGGTCGAGATTTCTCCGACCGGTACGTCGAAGTCCGGCTCGACCCAGGACACAGAGGGATCGGTTTCGAGCGAGTCGAGGAGGGCCTGCAACTCTTCCGGTGCCACCGTGATGGCCTCGCCGTCGAGCACGTTGCCGAACTCGTAGCGCCGCACGACGCGGTAGCGGCGGAAAACGCGGTACGTGCGCACCACGCGCTGGGCCCCGTAGATGGGATCATAGCCGACGATGAGCTGGACGCTGTCGGCACCAAACTTGCCCGATGACACCTCGGGCAACAGGCTTGCGTGGCGCAGCTTACCGGCTGCGCCCTCCTGGGCGAGCTGCACAGGAGAAGAGTCGGAATTGAACGTGTCGCAAGCGCTCAGGCCCAGGAGGGCCGTCGCTGCAAGCACCATCAACACCGAGAAGGATCGTGTACGCATACAACTGAGGGTGATGAGTTGAGAAGGCGGAATAATCTTCCACATGTGCAGAAAACATCTTCCTCTGCTCCCATCGGCAGCCGGGAACGAGACTTAAGCGCCCCACCGTTTTTTTTTCGATCTCCCGTTCTGCGATTACCTTTTGCACCTTGGATGCTCTCCACCCCTCGTTTTTGGCTCTCCGCTCTGCACAGCGTTTTCCAGAAAGCTGGCTACCGGCACCGAGCGCTATGCACTTTTCGAGTAGCCCTTTAAGACCGGCCCCCCACCTGCCGGTAATGCAGAGAGCGCCTCGCACCTCATCGTGAAATCTTTTCCTCTCCTTGCCACGCTGCTGACCTTGATGGTCGCGGGCGGCCCGGCAGCGGCTCAGCCGCTGCTGCCGCGCGTGCCGGGGCAGGGGTTGCCCACGCAGTACGTCCAGACCCACTGGACCAAACAGGACGGATTGCCGCAGAGTACGGTTTCGACGCTGTTGCAGACGCAGAGCGGATACGTGTGGTTCGGCACACAGGAGGGACTCGTCCGCTTTGACGGGCAGCGCTTCACCGTATTCCTGTCGGCCCGCAACCCGGGCCTGCCTTCAAACGACATCACCGCGCTGCTCGAAGACCCTGGTGGCGTGCTGTGGATTGGCACCACGCGTGGCCTGACGCGCTACGACGGCACGCGCTTCGTGCCCGTGAAGGCCCTCGGAGAAGCGGACGTGCGGGCGCTGCACTACGACGGACGCTCGCTGTGGGTGGGCACCCTCGACGGCCTGGCGCGGCTCGACGGCGAAGTGATCCGCCGCTTTACCGTCGAAGAGGGCCTGCCTTCACCGGTCGTGCTCGCCATCGGAAGCGACGCCCGATCCCGGCTCTGGGTGGGCACGTTGGCGGGCGGCGCGCGCCTGCTCGACAACCGCTTCGTGCCTGCCAGGGGCCTGCCCGAGGGCGAACCCAACGGCGAAATCCGGGCGCTCCACCTCACCCCGCAGGGGCGCTTCGTGGCCGGCACCAAGCACGGCCTGTCCATCCTGCACGGCGACACTTTCGAACCGTTTGCCCCGCCCGGTGCCGAGGCCTGCACCGGCGTCAGCGCCCTCACCAGCGACCTGAGCGGTAAGCTGTGGGTAGGCACGCTTGGAGAGGGCCTGTGCACCCTCATGGACGGGGCGCTCTACCCGCTGCCCACCTCCCAGCTACCCAGCGGCACCGTTCGCGCCCTTGCCCCCGACGCCGAAGGGGGCCTATGGGTGGGCTTCGACGTGGGGGGGCTGCTGCGCCTGCACCGGGGGCCATTCCTCACCTTCGGGAAGGCAGAAGGGCTCGCAGCCGGGTCGGTGCTCACGGTGCTCGAAGACCGCAAGGGCACGCTCTGGGTGGGTACCGATGGTGGAGGCCTCAACCACATCGCCGATGGGCGCATTACGCATTATGGAAAGGCCGCGGGCCTGCAAGACGGCCAGATTCTCTCGCTGATGGAAACGCGCGACGGCAGCATCTGGGCCGCGCCCAACGGGGGCGGCGCGTGCCGGCTCGAAGGCACGCGTTTCCGCTGCCTGACCACGCAGCAAGGCCTCGCCAGCAACTACGTTTTCGCTCTCCACGAGAGCGCGGACGGAACGGTCTGGATCGGCACCGACCGCGGCCTCGACCGGTTGCGCAACGGCCGGGTGGAAAGCCTCAGCCACCTGCATCCCGCCCTTGATGGACACATCGTCAGCAGCATTCAGTCCCACAGCGGTGCGCTCTGGGTGGGCACCTACGGTGGCGGCATCGTGCGCATCGCGGGAGAAACCGTGCAGGGCTTTGGCACCGACGAAGGGCTGCGCCGTCCCGAAGTCCTCACCCTCCACGCCGACGCCGCGGGCATCTTGTGGGCGGGCCTGTACAAAGAAGGAGGTCTGTGCCGGCTGATCGCGAACGACCAACGCTTCCACTGCTACGGGAGCGCCGATGGGCTTCTGGACGATAACGTGTTGCAAATCTTATCCGACGATGCGGGATACCTCTGGGTAGGCAGCAACCAGGGCATCGCGCGGGTGCGTCTGGACGGCTTCGGGCGCTACGACGCGGGCGCGGTGCCCCAGCTCCAGGTCGAGCGCGTCGGGGTTTCCACCTTTTCGGGCCTGCGCGACCCCGAGGTCAACGGCGGCGTGCAGCCCACGGCCTGGCGCGGACGCGGTGGCACGCTCTACTTCGCCACTGTCGCCGGTGTGGCCGTCGTCACGCCGGGTGCGGTCGAAACCTACCGCAACCGCCGCCCGCCGCCCGTTTACATCGAAGAGGTGCGGGCCGGCGGCGAACGCGTCCTCAGTGAAAAAATGTCTCTGCCGCCGCGCCAGCGCGACGTGCGCTTCGTCTTCAGCGCCCTCTCGTTCCAGAACCCGGACAGCGTCCGGATCCGCTTCCGGCTCGACGGACACGACGACGCCTGGCACGACCTCGACGGACACGACCGCCAGTACACCTACGCCAACCTCAACGCGGGCACCTACACGTTCCGCGTCCAGGCCGCCAACGCCGACGGCGTGTGGAACGAGGCGGGCGACTCGTTTACGTTCAGCATCACGCCGCACCCGTTCGAGACGTGGTGGTTCTACCTGCTCTGCGGCCTCGCCGCCGTGGGGGCCGGCATGGTGCTCTCGCGCGCCCGCGTGCGCCACCTCCAGCGCCGCCAGCAGGAGTTGGAGCAGGTGGTCGAGGACCGCACCGCCGAACTGCGCGCCCACGAAGCCGAACTCAAGCGCGTCAACGAGGGGCTGGAGCAGGAGGTGCAGCGCCAGCTCGACGTGATCCTCGAAGACCGACTCCACTACGAGCACCAGCTTATCGACGCGCGCGACAAGGCAGAGGAGTCGGCCCGGCTCAAGGAGGCCATCCTCAACAACATGAGCCACGAGATCCGCACGCCCATCTCAGCCATCCTGGGCTTCTCGGAAATCCTCTCGATGGAAGTCAAAGGCGACCTGCACGAGTTTGTCCACTACATCGAGGAAAACGGCAAGCGGCTGCTCAACACGCTCAACAGCGTGCTCGACATGTCGCGCATCGAGAGCGAAGGCGTGGTGCTGCGCCCCGAATCTACCGACGTGGCGATGACGGTGCGGGCCGCTGTGGATCTACTCTCGCCCCTCGCCCTGCAGAAAGGGCTGCGCCTCGACGTGGACCTGCCCACCGCCCTGCCCGTCGTCACCGATCCGTTCGGCGTCGAGCGCGTCGTGACCAACCTGCTCTCCAACGCCATCAAGTTTACCGAGCACGGCGGCGTCAGCCTCTCGCTGCGGCCCGAAGGAGACGACTTCGTGCTCGTCGTGCAGGACACGGGCGTGGGCATCAGCGCGACGTTTTTGCCGCACCTGTTCGAGCCGTTCAAGCAGGAATCGGGCGGGCTGGCGCGCTCCTACGAGGGCACCGGCCTGGGCCTGGCTCTGGTACACCGCTATGTAATGGCGATGGGCGGCACCATCGAGGTGCAGAGCACAAAGGGGCAGGGCACGACCTTCCGCGTGCAGGTGCCCCGCAAGCCCGTGCTGGAGCAGGCCGTGCTCGTCGGCTCGCAGGCCGGGTAGCGGTTGCAACAGGCGGCGTATCTTTGCGCCCCTATCCGCCCGCTGCCGTGTCCGAACCCGTCCGCCGCGAAACCGTCGCCCTCGTTATTCCGCTCTACAACGAGGAGGCCGTCCTGCCCCTGCTCGTCGAGGCCGTCGAGGCGTTCCGGGCCGACCACCCGGAGGTGGTGGAGGTGGTGATGGTGGACGACGGCAGCCGCGACGGGACGGTGGCGCTGGCCACGAGACTCGTCCAGCACCGGCCCGGCTACGTGCTCGTGCGCTTCGCCCGCAATTTCGGCCACCAACTTGCCGTGACGGCGGGGCTGGCCACCGCCACCGCCGACGCCGCCGTCCTCCTCGATGCCGACCTCCAGGACCCGCTGCCGGTGGTGGGCCAGATGATCGAGAAGTGGCGCGAGGGCTACGACGTGGTGTATGGCGTGCGCCAGCGCCGCGAGGGCGAAACGGCCTTCAAACGGGCCACGGCCGCCCTCTTCTACCGCCTGTTCCGCTGGATGACCGACCTCGACATTCCCCTCGACACGGGTGACTTCCGGCTCGTTTCGCGGCCCGTCATGGACGCCTACGCGCGCCTGGAGGAGCAGCAGCCTTTCGTGCGCGGCCTGGTGGCATGGCTGGGCTTCCGGCAGACAGGCGTTCCCTACACCCGCGCGCCTCGCGCGGCAGGCGAAACCAAGTACCCGCTGCGGAAGATGCTGCGCCTGGCCAGCGTCAGCCTCACGTCGTTCTCGGACAAACCCCTCAAGCTGGCCGCCTACCTGGGCCTGAGCGTCGCCGCGCTCTCGCTCGTCGGGCTGGCGTGGGTGCTCGTCGTCAAATACGTGCTGCAATCGGTTATTTCGGGGTGGTCGTCGCTCATCTTCGTGGGGTTCTTCTTCGGCGGCCTCCAACTGTTCTTCCTGGGCGTGCTCGGCCTCTACGTGGCCCGCATCCACGACGAGGTGCGCCGCCGCCCGCGCTACGTCGTGCAGAGCGTGTGGCGCTCCGCCTAATGTTCAGTGGGCAACGTTCAATCGTCAATGGTCAATGACTGAAACGAACCTGCCGTTGACACTTGACGAATTGCCTATTGACGAATTGACCGTTTCCTTTCTCCCATGCCCCGCTCCCCTCGCCCTCCGCGCCGTGCCCGCCAGGCTACGCCCGACCTCGCGCCCGACGTGCACCTGACGGTTTCGACGCCGGTGCTGCTGGCCCTCACGGCCCTCTTGGCCGTGGTGTACTTCCTGCTCTCGCGCCTGTCGGACGGATTCTACCAACACGACGAAGTCGCCCACTTCGTGACCATGCGGCAGTTCTGGCACGATCCGAATTCGGCGCTGGGCAACTGGGCGAAGCCGGGCTACAAGGTGCTCTACGCCCTCCCGGCCTTGCTCGGCCCCACGTTCGTGGCATTCTTCAACGCGGCTGTAGCAGCAGCGTGCAGCTTTGCCGCCGTGCGGCTGGCCGAGAAACTGGACGTGCGGACGCCCGTGCTGGCGCTCGTGCTGCTGGCCTTCCAGCCGCTGTGGGTCGGGCTGGCCTTTCGCAACTATTCCGAGTTGCCCACGGCCCTCCTGCTCGTGCTGGCCGTGTGGGCGCACTACGCCGACAAACACGTCTTCGCCTCGCTCCTGCTTTCCTACGCTGCCACCATCCGGCAGGAGTTTTACCCTTTCGTCGCGCTCTACGCTGGCTTTCTGGTGTACCGCCGCGCCTTCGGGGCCGCGCTGTGCCTGGCCGTGTTTCCCTTTCTCAACCACGTGTGGGGCTGGGGGGCCACGGGCGATCCGCTCTACCTCTTCCACGAAACCGTCGGGACGAGTCAGAACATCCAGGACGCCTATCCGCGCCAGGGCTTCTGGCACTACTTCCAGACGGGTCACGCCGTCTTCGGCGGCGCGGCCCTCGCGGCGTTTTTCGTGTATCTGGGCCAGGTCGTGCTCGACAAGAGGCGCGCGTACCTGTTCGTGCTCGTCCCCGTGGGCCTCTACTTCGCCGCCCACGTCGTTTTTCAGATTCAGAGCGTGCGGCTGGGTCCTTCGACGGGCGGCAACCTGCGCTACCTCACCGTCATCGCGCCGCTCGTGGCCGTGCTGGGAGCCGTCGGCGCGGCGCGGCTGCGCGAGACGCCGCGCCGCACGGCCCTGCTCTCGCTCGGCGTGCTCGCGCTGCTGACGGCGCTTTTTCTCACCTACCGGGACAACGGCGTCGTGCTGACGGACGAGCGGTGGCTGGTGCCCCTGCTGCTCGTCGTGCTCGCCGCTGCCGCGCTCGTCGTGCCTGCCACCACGCGCGCACGCGCGCTGGCCCTCGGGGCCGTGGCCCTGCTGACGGCAGCGCTCACCTTCCACCCCTACCCGCGCACGCCCGAAGACCGGACGATGGAGCAGGTGGCGGCGTGGGCGCGCCAGAGCGAGGCCACCCAGTATCCCCTGCTGGTGAGCCACCCGCTTTTCCACTATTTCAACAACCGTGCACCGGGCGACTACGCCGCTGGGGCTGCACCCGTGCTCGGCCCCTCGGTGGATAGCGCCCGTGTAGGCACCTACATCGTCTGGGACAGCCACTACGCCTACCGCCCCAACGTCCGCCCCGACGACGTGTCCTACGAAACCCTCCTGGCCGACACCGCTCGCTTTCGGCTGGTGCGCGAGCCGTTCCTCTCCTCCGACGAGCGCTTCGGCGTGTTCGTGTTCGAGGTAGTCGGGGCGAGCCCTGTTCCGCGCTAATGCGTGCGCCTGCGGTAACAATCTGAGGGGTTCAGGGCATTTCCAGATCCTGGCGGCAACCTTTGCATGTAGTTTCGGTGAAGACAGGGAGGTAACCGGCTGTCAGCCTGAATGCATGGAAGTACACCTTTACGACCCGCAACTCATAGACCCTGACCTGT
>CBDUBO010000045.1:0-10522 GCA_965365405.1 uncultured Rhodothermales bacterium
CGATGCAGATGCGGCAGTTGTTTCAGAACCTCATCGGCAACGCCCTCAAGTTTCATCGGGCCGATGTGCCGCCGCGCGTCGAGGTGCGCGGCCATGTAGAGGGGGCGGGGGAGGAAACGTGCGTGCTGACGTTCGAGGACAACGGCATAGGCTTCGAGCCGCAACACGGCGAGCGCATCTTCGCGCCATTCCAGCGGCTCCACACGCGCGCCGAGTTCGAGGGCACGGGCATGGGGCTGGCCATCTGCCGCCGCATCGCCGAGCGGCACGGAGGGCGCATCAGCGTGGAGAGCACGCCGGGCGTGGGCAGCCGATTTGTCGTGCGCCTGCCCACGCGGCCCCGTGCCGGGGTGAACGGAGCAGACGAGCCCGCCCCGCTGCCGGGCTGAAAGCGCTGCGCCGCTCAGCGCTTCGGCGCGGCGACGAACACGTCGTGCCCGCCCACCACCGTGCGCAGCACCGCCACGTCGCGGAGCTTTTCGGGGGCGATGGCGAACAGGTCGTCGGAGAGCACGACGAAGTCGGCCAGGTACCCCGGCGCGAGCACGCCAGCTTCGTGCTCCTGGAAGCCTGCCCAGGCATTGGCGGCCGTGTAGGCGCGCAGGGCTTCTTCGAGTTGCACTTTCTGGGCGGGTACCCAGCCCTCCGGGTGCGCGCCGTCGAGAGTCTGGCGCGTAACGGCAGCGTAGAGGCCGTAGAGCGGGTCGAGCGGGGCCACGAACCAGTCCGAGCCGAAGGTGAGGCGCGCACCGGCATCGAGCAGGCTGCGGAAGGCATACGTCGTCTGGATGCGGTCGGGGCCGATGCGTTTTTCGGCCCACCGCCCGTCGTCTATGGCGTGGTAGGGTTGCATGGACGGAACGACGCCCTGGGCGGCCATGGCCGTGATGGCGTCGGGCGTCAGGTGCTGGGCATGCTCGATGCGGAAGCGACGGTCGCGCAGGCCGTTGCGCCCTTCCGCTTCGGCAAAGGTGCGCAGCAGCCAGGTGTTGGCACGGTCGCCGATGGCGTGGACGGCCACGTGCAGCCCCGCGGCGTCGGCGTCGAGGATGCGTTGCCGCAGCACGGTGGTGTCCTCGACGGGAAAGCCGCTCGTTTCGGGCTCGTCCGCGAAAGGCGTGTAGAACCAAGCCGTCGTCGAGCCGAGCGAGCCATCCACGAAGCCCTTCAGCAGCCCCCACCGCACCCAGGCGTCGCCGCGCCCATTTTGGGCGATATAGGCCTGGAGCGTTTGCCAGTCCGCCAGCGGGAGCGCGCCGTAAATGCGCGTTTTGAGGCGTCCCTGGGCGTGGAGCCGCCGGTAGGTGTCCAGCAGGCCCCCCGCGCTCATGTCGTGCACCTGCGTTACGCCGTGGGCAGCGGCGTGCGCCGTAGCCCGCTCGATGGCTTCCTCGGTTTCGGCCTCCGACAGCGGCGGCATCGCGGCAAAGACCAGGTTCATGGCGTTGTCCTTGAGCACGCCCGTGGGCTCGCCGTCGGCGTCGCGGACGATGGTGCCGCCGTCCGGGTCAGGTGTCTGGCGGGTGATGCCAGCCAGGCGCAGCGCGGCGCTGTTGGCGAGGGCCATGTGCCCGTCCAGGCGACGCACGAAAACGGGGACGCTTCCCGTGCCTTCGTCAATCCAGTGCCGCGTGGGCAGCGCGCCACCCCAGGCCTCGTGGTCCCAGTCGCCGCCCGTGATCCAGCGGTCGGCAGATCGGTCACGGGCAAAGGCGGCGAGGCGGCGGGCGAACTCCTCAGGGGTGTCGGCGCTGCGCAGGTCCACGCTGCCGAGCGCGTCGCCCCCGTCGAGAAAGTGCACGTGGTTGTCTATGAGGCCGGGCACCACGAAGCGCCCTTCCAGGTTTACCACGCGGGTGCCATTCCCCCGAAAGGCTTCCACGTCGGCAGCGCGGCCCACGGCTACAAGCGTCTCGGCGCGGACGGCGAGGGCCTCGGCCCAGGGGTTCTGCACGTCGCCCGTCCAGATGCGCCCCCCGGTATAGATCGCGTCGGCAGGCTGTGCGCGGAGGGCGGCGACCAGCAGAAGGGCGAAGCAGCAGGCGAAAAGGCAGCGCATGGCAGGCAGGGGTGGACAGCATGACGTTAATGCGTGCCGTGCAGCCGCGCAACCAATGTTTCGCCGTGGCGAGGTCGACAAGGTGGAGTACGCAGAAGGGATTTACTATACTCTGCACTGCGCGCCGGAAATGGTGAGGCCGAGCGCCCAGCAGAATCCTCTTTTGTCCAGTTATCTGTTTTTTCGAGATGGAAGCCAGTGTCCATCCGCTTACGACGGCCGCTGCTACGGTTGCGCATCCGGACGACGCTGAGGCCTATCGCGCGCTGGCCGTTCGGGAGCGTTACCGTTGTCGTCGAGGCGGGCGTGAGGCTGCTTTCCAGCCGGGCCAAGGCAGTCTGGCCCTGGGTGATCGGCACGCTGGTGCTGCTCGGCACGCTCGGCTATCACGTGCGCAGGCGGGACATGATGATCCAAGAGCACCACAGGATGCCCGTTCCCACGCCCGGCGCTGATGGCGCTGGTCGCCGGGAGTAGCTTGCCGTCTCGTCGTACTGTACCACCATGCCTAATACCACGGATCTCAGCTTCGCGCCCCTCCTCGAACAGCTTGTGCAGAAAAAGGAACTGGTGGGAAAGACAGGTTCTCGCCTGCGCAAATACCCGGTTTCAACGCCCAACAGCCTGATTACGCTGCGCAACCTGTGCGTGGCGCTGGCACCGGAGAAAACGCTGGAAGTCGGGCTCGCCGCTGGCGGGTCTGCCCTCGTCCTCACCTCCACCCTGCGCGACCTGGGCCATGCGCCCCAGGCGCAGCACATCGCCATCGATCCCCACCAGATGCGCGCGGGAGGGACGGGGTACGATTCGGTCGGACTCGAACACCTCCGGCAAGAAGGACTGGACGGGTACGTGCGCTTTGTCGGCCTGCCGTCCAGCGTCGCCCTCCCCAACCTCATCCAAGAAGGTGTGCGGGTAGACTTCGCCTACATAGACGGCTCGCACCTGTTCGAGGACGTGTTCGTGGATTTCTACTTCACCTTCAAGATGCTCCGCGACGACGGCGTGCTGTGCTTCGACGACAGCGCTTTTCCCGACGTGCGCAAGGTGATCCGTTTCATCCGCGCTAACATGAAAGAACACATGGAGGAGGTGGATCTGGCGCCTTACCGCCCCGCGCAGCGTTTCGACGCCCGCTACACGCTGGCGCGGCTCGCGGGTCGGGTGCAGCTCCGGGCTTTCCGGCGGGTGGGTGCTACCTTCAGGCCGTTCCGAGCGCCCCTGCGCGATTTTTGAGCCCGGCTCAGTACTGGTGAAACGCCTGCGACACGAAGGCCAGCACCGCCGGGAGAGACTCGCGCCAGTACGTCCACGTGTGACCACCGTCGCGTACGCGGTACTCGTGCGGCACGCCTTTCTTGCGCAGGGCGATGTGGGCGAGCGCATTGCCCTCGTACAGGAAATCGTCGTCACCGCAGTCGATGTACCACCGCACCGCACGTTTTTGCGCGTCGTCGTCGGGCAGGTTTTCGATGAGCCGGACGGCGTTGTGGCGGTCGAAGTAGGCTTCGAGCTGGGCAGCGGGCAGGGCGCGTTCGGCGGCATCCAGCCGCTGCGCCATCGCTTCCAGCGTGGGTGGGCCTACGTACGCGCTCAGCGGTGCGGCGGACGAGAACAGGTCGGGGCGGTGGAGGGCGTACATGAACGCGCCGCCGCCGCCCATGGAAAGCCCGGCGACGGCCCGGTACCGTTTCTCACGCCTGATGCGGTACGTCTGCTCGACGTGCGGCATGAACTCGTCGAAGAAAAAATCCTCGTAGCGCCACGTGCCGGCCACGCTGTTGAAGTACCCGCGCCGCCCCGTGTCGGCGTCCGGCATCACGATGATCATGGGCGTGGCCGCCCCGCTGCGGATGGCCTCGTCCGCAATGCGCAGCACCTCGCCGAACTGTACCCACCCCGTCTGGTCGTCTCCGGATCCATGTAGCAGGTAGAGGACAGGGTAATGGCGCTGCGACGTGTCGTAGTCGGGTGGCAGATACACGGCGTAGCGACGCTCGCCGCCGAGGATCGTGCTCGTCATCGAGCGGCTGTCGAAGACGCGGCCCGTCTGGGCCGTCAGGGCGGCGGGAAGCAGCAGGCAGGTCGCGAGGCAGAGGGTTGAGCGCATGGCAGCGAAGAGGATGCGGCCCAACCTACGCACGAATCTCCGGCGGGCGCGCGGCCTGTACTACCCGGCCACCAGGTGCACAGCCTCACGGGCCTGCCGGTAGTGGCGCTGCTCGTGCGCCAGCGTTGCGTCCATCCACGCGGCGGCGTTGAGGCGCAGCCACGACAGCGCCGGGGAGGGCACCTTCACGCGCGACAGGTCTACGCCCTCGGCGCGCCGGACCACGTCGGCGTAGCGGCCCTGCAATTCGGTAAAAATCTCCATCACCTGGGCGCGCGATTGGAAGGTATCGGCGGTGGGGGGCTCGTAAAGCGCGACCGTCCGCACGGGCAGCCGGCCGGGCTGGAGCGCAAAGGCGAAGGCGCGGCCCAGCAAGCCCCGGCTGTACGGTGGTGCCGCTGTCACCCCCTGCTGCCGCGCCTGCTCGATGCGCGGCTCCAGGCTTTCGATGAGCAGGCCGCTTACCACGTTGAGGTGCGCAAAGCACTGCGCCGCCGACCACCGCCCGGCGGCAGGCGGGGCGTTGAACACCTCGCGGGGCGTCTGCTGCGCGAACACGGCGCACTCGTCGCGCAGGCGCAGAAAGCCGTCGTGCCAGTGTTGAAGTTGGGGGTGCATGGGCAGGTACGCCGGGGAAAGGGGAAACTAAGCGCCGTCTGTCAACACCAGCACCCCGTCGGCGACGAGGGCGGCGAGCAGTTCGACGAAATCGGGCCGGGCGAGGTGCGGCCTCACGTCGCCGGCAGGCACGTGCCGTTGGTCGGCGAGCAGAGGGGCGGCAAAGGCCAGTTCTCTTTCGAGGCGGTACGCGTTGCCGCCCGCGAAAAGCAACCTCTCGCCGCCTTCGAGGGCGACGTAGGCAAAGCGGGCGTCGGGGGCGTGGGCCAGAGTTGCCCCACCGCGCAGCGCATCGGCCAGCGCGTCGGCGTCGGGTTCTTCCGCTGCTTCGGCCTCGAAGCCACGCCGCGACTCGGTCATGAAGCGCCCGAACCACTCGCGCAGTGCCGTCTCGTCGGTCAGCGCGCCGTGCAGCACGGCCCGCACCTGGTCGAGCGCCTTCTCGGTGATCTCGCCGGGGTGCGCAGCCGGCGTCAGGTCGGGGTCGCTGTAGAACACGCCGTCCGGCAGCGACTGGAGGGCGTGTTCGAGAAAGCCCGCGACGATCTCGGCGTGCGAAGGCGCGCGGAAGCCCACCGAGAGGGTCAGGCAAGCGTCGAGCGCCACGCCCTCGTGCGCGATGCGCGGCGGCAGGTAGAGCATGTCGCCCGGTTCGAGCACGTACTCGTCCGTCCAGTCGAAGTGGGCGAGGATGGACACGTCGAGGTCTTCGACGAGGCTATCGTCCGCAACGGGCGCCGCTCCGATGCGCCAGCGCCGCCGCCCCATTCCCTGGAGCAGAAACACGTCGTAATGGTCGATGTGCGCGCCCACACCGCCCCCGGCAGGCGCGTAGGAGATCATCACGTCGTCCACGCGCCAGTGCGGCACAAACGTGAAGTGGTCGAGCAGGGCGCGCACCTCGGGCACGAGCCGGTCCACCTCCTGCACCAGAATCGTCCACTTCGCTTCGGGCAGCCCTTTGAGTTCCTTGCGGGTGAAGGGGCCGTGGTGGAGCTGCCACGGATAGTCGCCGCCTTCTTCGAGCACGAGCCGGGAGATGGCATCTTCGCGTGTGGCGAGGGCCTTGAGCGCTTCGGGCGAGACGGGCGAAGCGAAATCGGGAAACGCCTGCCGTATGAGGAGGGGTTTCTTCTGCCAGTAGTCGCGCAGAAATGCTTCCGGCGTCAGGTCTCCGAGAGGAGGCATGGGGTTGCGGATTGGAGATCGTGGATCGTGAAAATGGCCGATTCGTCAAGGGTCAGCAGGGAGACGCCGCGTGCGACCCCCTTCCCGTTTTGCCCTGCCGATGCCCGGCGTTCGACCCTCACAGGAGCCAGCGGAAGAGTTCGAACAGCGGCCACGCCATCAGGAGCACGAACAGCAGGGCCGTGGCCTTGCTGACCTTTTTCTCAGGCGGAAACTCGTAGCCACAGTACGGGCACTCGGCGGCCGATGCCGGGCCTTCGAGTGCGCACGACGGGCATTCACGCAGCGCCTCGGCCATCAGAGCTGATCAGACAACTCCTGGAGCAGCGCCTCGCGCTCGGCGGCTTCGATGCGGTCGGCGTCCACCTCGGGCGAAGGGGGTGCGAGGGGCGTGTAGTGCGCCACGGGTTTGGGTCGCACGGCGCTGAGGGCGGCGGCGTACAGGCCGGTCGCGGCGGCGGTGAGGAGCAGAGCGCGGAGCGGAAACGGCATGGAAGCGATGGGCAGATGACCGGGACTTTACGCCACAGCCCGCCGAATGGTTTGGATGGGGCGTCGCGGGTGGGTTGACGCTCGCGTTGCTTGCTGATGGTTGGGTTGTTAGATGGCTGGATCGTCACGCAACCAGTCAACCAACTACAAGCGCCCGCAGGGCGCGTCAACCCACCACTTACTGATCTCCCAGGTACGGGTTGTGCCGCCGTTCGTGTGCCACCGTCGTCTCCGGGCCGTGGCCGGGCAGCACGCGGGTGGCGTCGGGCAGCGTCAGAATCTGCGTTTCGATGCTGCGCAGCAGCGTGGGCAGATCGCCCAGCGGCAGGTCGGTGCGGCCGATGGAGCCGCGGAAGAGCACGTCGCCGGCAAAGACGACGCCTGCCGCGGCGTCGTAGAAGGCCACGTGGCCGGGCGCGTGGCCGGGCACGTGCAGCACCTGCCAGGCGCGCGCGCCAAAGCGGATCGTGCTGCCGGCCCGCAGCGCGTGCGCGGGGCGGGGCGGGGCCTCGTCCAGCTGCACGCCGAAGTAGCGGGCCTGCTCGGCGGCATACGAGAGGATGGGTTGGTCGTCCGGGTGCAGCGACCAGCCCAGCCCGAACGCATCGGCGAGCGCGGCGCAGCCGAAGACGTGATCTATGTGGGCGTGCGTGAGCAGCAGGTGACGCACCGCGAGCCCTTCGGCCTCTACGTAGCGCCTGATCTGCGCGTGCTCTGCGGGCGTGTGCGAGGCCGCGTCCACCACCACGGCCTCGCCCTCGCTGGCGACGACGTAGGTGTTGGTGGCGAACGGGTTGAACGTGAAAGCCTGGATCTTCAAAGGTGCAGTGGGTGGCGGCGCGTGCAGACGCCGGGCCGGGGCGCGGAGTTTCTGACGCCCTACCGCCTGGTCGGTGCGCCTACGCCCGCCCGCGTGGCACGCTGCGGCGCGCGAAAGAGCGCGGCCAGCAGGAAAGGCGTCGCCAGCATGCTGAAGGTCAGGAAGCCCAGGATGGCAAACAGCACGTAGCGCGGCTGCGTGCCCGTGTGGGCAGCCTGGACGGTGCCCACCGTGAGGGCCCAGAACAGCCCGGCAAGCGCAGCCGACGTAGCGTACAGGTACGTCTGCAACGCGCGCACCAGGCGCTGCTGTGCCGCCGCGGGCCAGTCGCGGAAAGGCACCTTGCCCGGCACGTTCACCCATTCGGGGCGGCGGGCGCTGAGGCGGGCAACCGCGTACAGCACAGCCACGCCGCCCAGCGCCACCAGGGGCATCATCAGCGCCGTGAGCAGAGACTTGGCCACCCAGCCGTCCGGGCGGCCCCAGAGGTCGAAGTGACGGGGAAAGGGGTCGGGGAGGTCGGGGTAGGTGGCGAGGGCGTAGCCGAACAGCCCGGCGAGCAGCAGCCCGTTGAGCGCGTGGAGAAAGCGGTGCAGCATGGTGGAGGTGGAAACGGTCGGAGTCGGACGGCGCGCTTACGTGCGGGGCTGGCGGGGCGTTGCGTGCGCCGCCACCCGCGCGCAACCCGTCTGCCGCGCCGCCGTTGGCGCACGCCATGCAACAGCAGTTCGTCCTCTTCTCGCTCCTCTCCGTCCTCGTGCTGCTGGCCGTGGACGTGTACGTGTTCCGGCGCTGGCGACGGTTCGTAAAAACCCGCCCCCGCCTCGGGTGGACGGTGCCCGTCTGGGCCGCACTGCTGGCCGTCATGCCGTTCACGATGCCGGCGTACGCCCTGCTCTCGCGCTGGTGGAGCGTGGAGCCACGCCTGGCGCGGTGGGCCGTCGTGGCGTTCTGGCTCGTCTATTACGTACCCCGCTTTGTCGTAGCCGCCGTGCTGCTGCTGGCCGATGCAGCCTTCGCCACGCGCCGCCTGTTCGCGTGGTTTCGCTACCGCCTCCTCTACGCCGACCCGCGCCCCGCGTCGGATGCGCCCGACGCCCCACCGCTCGATCTGGCAGACATGCGCACGATGAGCCGCAAGGAGTTTGTCCGCACGATGGGGTGGACGGCTGCCGGGCTGCCGTTCGTCGTCGTCGGCTACGGCGTTTTTCGGCACCTCTATGACTTCAACGTGCACCGCGTCACGATTCCCGTGGCCGGCCTGCCCCGGGCGCTCGACGGGCTCACCATTGCCCAGCTTTCCGATCTGCACGCGGGCTCGCTCTTTTCCGCCCGCCCCATGCACGACGCCGTGGACGTGGTGCAGGGCCTCCGGCCCGACCTGATCACCATCACGGGCGACTTCGTAAACGGCAGCGCCCGCGAACTGCCTACCATCACGCCCGCACTGGCAAGGCTGCACGCGGGGCTGGGCGTGTGGGCCTGCCTGGGCAATCACGACCATTACGCCAACGTGGGGGATGTGGCGCGCGGCGTGCGCGCGGCGGGCGTGGGCCTGCTCGTCAACGAAAACCGGACGCTGCGGGTGGATGGCGCGGCGCTGCACGTGGTGGGGACGGACAACACGGGTTTCAGCCAGCACTTTGCCGACCTGGAAAAGGCCACGCGCGGCCTGCCCGCGCCGGGCGACGACGAGGCGTTCCGGCTGCTGCTCGCCCATGATCCGACGTTCTGGGACGCCGCCGACGGCCCGCGCCGCTACGGCCTCGACTTGATGCTGGCCGGGCACACACACGGCGGACAGATCGGGTTCGAGTGGGGGCCGCTGCGCTGGAGCCTGGCGCGGCCCATGTACCGCCGCTGGGCTGGTCTGTACACCGAGTCCGGCACGCAGGGCGCGCAGCACCTTTACGTCAACCGCGGCCTGGGCACCGTCGGGCCGCCGCTGCGGCTCGGCATCCGCCCCGAAATCACGCTCATCACGCTGGTGCGGGGGTGACTGGCGAAGGGTTAGAGGTATGTAAGTACCGATTGTCCATCACCATTCACCGATTACCCATCACCACTTAACCCAACAGCATGAAGACGCTTCACCGCATGATTCTGCGGATGCTGCCCGGTCCGTTTCTGGCGTGGATCGGGACGCTCGTCTTTCTGCTGCTGATGCAGTTTCTCATCCGCTACCAGAAAGAGCTGGTGGGCAAGGGCCTGCCTTTCGAGGCCATCGCCGAGCTGATCGTGTACAACCTGGCGTACATCGTCGTGCTGGCCGTGCCCATGTCCGTGCTGACGGCAGTGCTCATCGTGTTCGGGCGGCTGGCGGATACCAACGCTTACAACGCGGCGCGCGGAGCGGGCATCTCGCTCTTGCAACTGGCGTGGCCCGTGCTCGCGCTGGCCTTTCTCGTGGTGTGTGGCATGGCGTACTTCAACAACGTCATCCTGCCCGAAGCCAACTTCCGGGCGCGCAACCTCTGGCAGGACATTCGTCGCAAGCAGCCCGGCTTCGCGCTCCAGCCCGGCGTTTTCTACACCGGCCTCAATGGCTACAGCCTGCTCGTGCAGGCCACGGACGGCCCCAACAGGCTGCGCGAGGTGACGGTGTTCGACTACACCGAAGGGGCCGAGCGGCGGCGCGTGATGCGGGCGGCACGCGGACGCATCGTGCCGCTTCCCGGCGACCGCGTGGACCTCGTCCTCGAAGACGGTACGCTCGACCGCATGACGCCCCTGGTAGGCGTGGTGGACGTGGAACGCTACGAGCGCAGCCACTTCGACAGGCTGCGCTTCGCCCTCGACCTGTCGCAGTTCCGCTTCGAGCGCAGCGAGGACGCCGGCGGCTACCGCACCGACCGCACCATGCGCACGTCTGAGATGGTCGAGGCCGTGCGCGAGATCGAAGAAGGCATCGCGCGCGACCGCGAACGCGTGGGGCGCTTCGGCCTCACCCTGCCCGGCGACACGGTAGCTGCGCGCCCGGGCGAGATGCCGCCGCTCTACCCGCGCGACCCCCCTGCCTCGGCCACGGTTCCGCCCGCACCCGATGCGCCGCTGGCCGGGCTCGACAGCACGGCGCGGGAGCAGGTGTTCGCGTACGCCCTTTCCGAGGTGCGCGCGGCCAGGGCCAGCTTGGAGAGCCTCGCCAGCACGCGCCGCTATGAGCAGCAGCGCGCCAACCGATACCGCGTCGAGATCCACAAGAAGTTCAGTGTGGCCGTGGCGTGCTTCGTCTTCG
>CBDUBO010000046.1:0-10273 GCA_965365405.1 uncultured Rhodothermales bacterium
CGCTCGCGTCGAACCACTGGATAGACAAACGCGGATCGGCATTCGTCTGCGCGTCCTCGACCCAGTAGGCGTGCTGCCAGCGCGTGGGAAAGATGCGCAGGTCAATGTCCTCGTTGACGAAAAGCGCCGTCCGTCCACTCTCGTCGAACTCGGGATTCTCGTAAACACCCTTGCGCTCGTGGACGCAGTCGCTGTTGCGGGTAAGGGCCATGAGCGTGCCGCAGGCTTCGAGCCCGCCCAGGCAGGCGCGCCAGTCGGGGCGCAGGCGCACCACCCCATCCCCGCAGCGAGCGGCTACGAGTTCGGCTTCGGAAACGCCGAGGGCGTCGGCGATGCCCCGGATGCGGGCGTGGGGATGGGCCTCTTTGTAGGCGTCGGCAGCAGCGAGGAGGGCTTCGGGAGTGCGGAGTTCCATATCGGTATAGAGGGATAGCATGGGTGCGGGTGGCTGAAAATTAAGAGAGGGCTGGCGCCCGCGCGTCGGGCATCGTTACGACGAGGGGGCAGGCGAGGCACGGGTGCGGCACCACCATCACGGCCAGCCCGAACACGGCGCGCACGATGTCGGGCACGAGCACCTCGGCAGGCGGGCCCTGGGCGTGGACGCGGCCCCGGTGCAGCAGCACCAAGTGATCGGCGTAGCGCGCGGCCATGTTGAGGTCGTGCAGCACGGCCAGCACGCCTGTGCCCTGCTGCGCACGCGCGTGGGCTACGTCCAGCACAGCGTGCTGGTGCGTCAGGTCGAGGTGGTTGGTCGGTTCATCGAGCAGCAGGAAGGCGTCGTCCGTCGCGCCGCCGAGTTGGGCGAGGGTGCGCGCCAGGTGCACGCGCTGCTTCTCGCCGCCAGAGAGCGTCGGGTAGCGCCGGTGCGCCAGGTGGGCTGCGTCCACGCTTTCGAGCGCTTCCCAGACGGCGTCGGCGTTTTCGGCGGGCGTGGCGTGGCGGGCGTACGGCGTGCGGCCCAGCGCCACCACCTCGTAAGCAGTAAACGGAAACGCCAGCGCGCTCTCCTGCGGGAGCACGGCCCGCCGCCGCGCCAGTACGTCGGGCGAAATGGCGGAGAGGAGTTTGCCGCCGAGCGTCACCCGGCCCGCATCGGGCTGGCGCTCTCCACTCGCCACGCGCATGAGCGTGCTCTTGCCCGCGCCATTCGGCCCGACCACAGCGGTCAGCCGCCCCGGTTCGACCTCGACCGTCACGCCGTCGAGCAGCCGGACTGCGCCCACGCAGATGCTGACGTTTTCGAGATGGAGCATGAGATTGTCGAAATGTCGAGCAGCGAGCGGCGAGTGGGTGTTCGCATTCAACACGCGCCACTCGCCACCCGACGCGCTACAGCCTTCCCCGCTCGCGCACGAGCAGCCACAGGAAAAACGGAGCCCCCACGGCCGCCGTCACGATGCCGACGGGCAGTTCGGCAGGCGCAGCGATGGTGCGGGCGAACACGTCGGCCAGCAGCAGCAGCAGCGCGCCCAGCAGCGCCGAGGCCGGCAGCAGCACACGGTGATCCGGCCCTGCTACCAGACGCACCAGGTGCGGCACGACGAGTCCGACGAAGCCAATGACACCGCACACGGCCACGGCCGCGCCTACCCCCAGCGCGGTGAGTACGACGGCCTGCCGTTTGGCCCGCTCGACGTTGACGCCCAGGTGAAACGCCTCGGCCTCGCCCAGCAACAGCGCGTTGAGCGGACGGCTCAGCCTCAGCAACCCCACGAACGCGATCAGGAAAAGCGGCGCGGCAATGGGCAGGTTGTGCCAGGTGGCCCCGCCCAGCGAGCCCAGCGACCAGAACGTGATGTCGCGCAGTTGCTGGTCATCGGCCAGAAAAAGCATCAGGCCGGTGCCCGCGCCCGCCGTCGCGCCCACGGCGATGCCGGCCAGCAGGAGCGTTGCCACGCCGGTGCGCCCTTCGCGCGTGGCGATGCGATAAACGGCGAGCGTGGCCGCCATGCCGCCCGCGAACGCGGCCAGGGCCAGCCCACCCGGCTGGAGCGCCGTCCACACCTCGCCCAGCACGGCAGGCCCCAGCACGAGCGCCATGACCGCCGCCAGGGCCGCCCCGCCCGACACGCCCACCAGACCGGGGTCTGCCAGCGGGTTGCGGAAGAGGCCCTGCAAAGCCGCGCCGCTCACGCCCAACGCACCGCCCGCCAACAGTGCCATCAGCACGCGGGGCAGGCGGATGTAGAGCAGCACGAGGGCCTGCTGCTGCGTGAACCCGCCTTCCGCCACACCCAGTCGGGCCAGCACGATGGCGAGGGCCTCGCCCGGCGCAATGGCGACGGCCCCCGTGCCCAGCGCCAGCAGCACGGCACCCGCCAGCAGCGCGCCCAGCCCGCCCAGCACCACGCCCCGGCGCGACAGCGCCCGCTGCGCCGGCAGCACACGCGGCGGCGACAGGATGGGGAGGTCGGTGATAGCGGTGGACACGGCGGGACGGTTCAGCGCGGGCGTTCAGCGAGCTTTGTCAGTCGCTGCTGAAAGTCGAGCACGGCGTCTCCCAGGGAAGGGCCGAAAGCGAGGGCAGCGTCCGGCAGCACGATGATGCGGCCACCGTGCAGCGTTTGCGTGAGCGCCAGTTCGGGGCGGCGCAGCAGGGCGTCCACGCCGCCCGCTACCTCGGCCGTGCGCCGGGTGAGCACGATGGCATCGGGGCGCGCCTCCACGACGGCCTCAGAAGTCATCGGGCGGTAGCCTTCGACGGCAGCAAAGGCGTTTTCGGCCCCGGCCAGTCGGATGAGGGCGTCGGCGTTGGTGCCCTGCCCGGCAATCCCGAGCGCGCCGCCGCCCTGCCCCTGCACGAACAGCACGCGTGGACGCGGCAAGTCCGGGTCGATCTGCCCGGCAGCACGCGCCAGGCGCGCCCGCAGCGTGTCCACGAGTTGCTGCCCTTCACGCTCACGGCCCAGCCGCAGGGCAATGGCCCTGATCTGGTCGGCCACCTTCTCGGGCGTCTGCCCGTCGGGCAGTACGTCCACCGCTACCCCTGCCTGCCGAACGGCATCGAGGGCACCCTGCGGGCCGGCCGTCGTGTCCGCCAGCACGAGCGTCGGGGCCACGGACAGCAACCCTTCTGCCGACAGGGCGCGCACGTAGCCCACCCGCGGCAGCGGCAGCGCCGCCTCGATTTCCGTCACCGACGCATCCACGGCCACGACGCTCGGGCCCGCGCCGAGTGCGTACACCGTCTCGGCCACCGACGCGCCCAGCGGTACGATGCGCGTGCTATCGGCAGCGGGCGGCGCGTCCGAAACGCGGCACGCCGCCAGGAGCAACACCCCGGCGGCGGCCAGCGGAAAAACGCTACGGGTTACGCGCCGCATTACTGCGCAAACCGACGCGAACCGTCGGGCTGGAAGACGTAGCGGAATGTGTAGTACCGCGACGCGCTCGTGGGCTCGATGGTGGCCGGGTTGCCTTTGTAGTAGCTCACGATGCTCACCTTGGCGTAGCGTCCGTCGGCGGTGCGCACGGCGAGCACGCGGCCCGGCACAGGCGTGATGCTATTGGCCTGCGGGTTGTAGTTGTACCAGCCGTTGCCACCGCCCGCCGGGATGGCGTAGTCGGTGCCATTGTCCTGGCGGTAGCCGTCCGCCGGAGCCTCGTTCAGCTCTTCGAACGTACCCGTCACGAGCTGCACGCCACCGTTGCCCGCACGCCCGGCTCCGCCGTTGACGATGATGGTGGTGCCGCGGAAGCCCAGATCCCATTTGGCCGTGAGCGAGTCCTCGTTGGAAATGACCTTGTTCTCGCGCAGGCTGTAAAACGTAAACTTGCCGCTCGCAACAGGCGCGCCCGTGTTGGGGTCGCGGCCCGTCGTCGGGTCGGCTTCGAGATCGGTCACGGTCTGCGCGACGACTTCCTCGCCGGCGTCACCGCCGTTGGAATCGCAGCCGACGGCCAGAAAGGCCAGTAGAGGAAGGAAAAAGAGGGTACGACGCATGGAAAAAAGTGATTGAAAGGTTGGGTGGTGGTGGTGAATCAGAGGCGCACCGAGGCGCCCAGGAACAGCGTCCGCCCGGCCAGGGCGGGCTCGCGCTGCGGGTTCGTGTAATCGAACAGGTTGCGCACGCCGGCCTGAAGCTGCGCGCGACCGAAGGGCCGGGTAAAGGTGGCGTGGACGAGGGCGTAGCCCGGCACGTACTCGGCCTCGCTGTCGAGGACGAGGTTGCCGTTGAGGTCGCCGTAGCCATAGCGCCCGCGCCAGACCAAGCGCAGCGCGCCTGTCAGGCCCAGCCACGCGCTCGTGTGCGTCAGGCGGAGGGTGCCGCTGTGGCGCGACCGCCCGAAGAGGCCGCCATAGTCACTCCGCGTCAGCCGCACGTCGCGCCCGTCTTTCCGCCCGAACAGGGTGCCGTCGTCAATGGCGTCGAGCACGTCGCGGTCGGCGGTGTCGAGAAACTGGTAGGACGCGCCCACGTGGAGGGCAGGCAGCACGTGCGCCGACACGTCCGCCTCGACGCCCTGCGTGTAGATGCGGTTGAGGTTGAAGTAGGTAAAGACACTCTGCCCGTTCGTCTTGACGGCCACGGGCTGCGTCTCGATCAGGTCGTTGACGTGGTTGCGGAAAAAGTTGACGCGCGCCGTCACCAACGCGAACGGCTCCACCTCGACGCCCGCGCCAAAGGAGACACTCGATTCGGGACGCAACTCGCCGAGCAGGGCGGGGCTGGTGAGGTAGCGATCCAGCGCGCCCACCGCGTCGAGCGCAGCCAGCCTTTCGGCCACCTCGGCGGCCCCGAACACGCTGTAACCCGCCGTCGCGTTGGCGAAGTTGAGGTAGCGCTGCCGGAAGTCGGGTGTTTTGAAGCCGCTGCCCACGCTGGCGCGCAACCGCACGCCTTTGGCCGGACGCGCCAGCAGCGCCACCTTGGGCGTAAAGCGCTGCCCGAACTCGCTGTGGCGATCAAAGCGCGCACTCACGACGGCGTCGAGCAGGCGGCTGGCGTTCCACTCGAACTCGGCAAAGCCATAGCCCTGCAACGTCGCCTGCGCGCGGGCATAGCGGTCGCTCTCGACCGTCTCGCGGATGAGGCCGCCGCCGGTGTAGAGCACCGCGCGCGTGCCCGGCACCAGCGTCAGCCGCCCCTCGGCCTTCTGGTAGCCTTGGTCGAAGCGCGTTTCGTCGAACACGGTGCCTGCGCCTGCATCTACCGTGCGCAGCCACGTGCCGAAGCCAGCCGCGTAGGTGTCGAGCGTGGCCCGCAGGCGCGTCGAGAAGCGGTAGCCAACAGACGGCGCGAGGCTCCACTCACGGCGCGTGCCCGCCTCGTCGTACTGCGTCGTGCCCAGGGCAAAGCTGCCGTCCTGGTCGCGGTGGGCGGTACGGGCGCGCAGGCCCAGGCGCAGCCCATCGGCAGGCTCGGCGTCGAGGCGCACCTCGCCCGTGTAGTCGGTGAACGCGGGCGTCGTCTGGCCGGGCACGTCGGGCTGAAGGTCGTAGCCCGCCGAGGCAAAGCGGTTGCCCAGCAGGCGTACCCCCCAGCGCTCACCGCCGCCCTCGGCTTCAAGCGCGAGGTCGCTCGTCTCGAAGCTCTCGTAGCGCGCGCCCACGCGCCCGCGCAGCCCGCTTTCGGGCCGCCGCGTGATGAGGTTGACCACGCCCGCGAGCGCGTCCGACCCGTAGCGGCTTGACGTGGGGCCGCGCACGATCTCGACCCGCTCGACACCCGCAACGGTCAGCCGGTCGAGGTCGAGCGTGCCGGCCTCCCGCCCCACAATCGGCTCACCGTCGATGAGGATGAGCGTGTAGTCCGGGTCAAAGCCCTGCATCTGGAGGCCCGCCCCGCCTACACCGTTCACGAGCGCCAGACCAGGCTGCTCGGCCAGCAGATCGGCCAGCCGCAGCGAACCTTGCAGGCGGATAGCCTCACGCGTCACGACGGTCGTGGGCACCGGCACATCCTGAAGGGCCCGCGCCGACCGCGTGGCCGTCACTACGACGGGCGACAGATCGTACTGCTTGAGCGAATCGGCGCTCGGCGTCTGGCGCTGCGCCTGGGCCGTGAGGGCGAAAGCGAAAGCCAGCAGGCAGGCCAGAGGGCGGCGCATAAATCTGGTGGGTTATCTGGACTCAATCTAAACGATCCTTTTCCTGAAGGTTTGTAAAGGCGGGGTTAATTGACCGTGGAGCCTCCGTGTGCCCTGCCCGTTTGACTCTGCCCACTGAGCTATTTGCCTTTGTTACACCCGCTGTTAAAAGAGATTTTTGCGTTCGTCCGGGCCCGGCTGGTGCGGGGCCGCCGCTATGGACTGGCCTTCACCCTCGCGCTACTGACCGTTCTGGGTGGGGCGTGGCTCTTTCTGGAACTCATCAGCGAGGTGACGGAGCACGAGACGGTCGAGTACGACGCGCGTGCCCGCGCCCTTTTCGAGGCGCTCGTTACGCCGGAAGCGGCGCGGTACGTCGTCTATCTCACGAACACAGGTGGTTTCGTCGGCACGCTCGCGCTCGTGGTGGTCGTGGCCCTGCTGCTGGGGTGGCGTAAGCGCTGGTGGAGGGCCTTCGAGCTGGCGGTGACGACGGGTCTCGGCGCGCTGGTTGTGCTCGCGCTCAAGGCCATCTTTGCGCGTTCACGCCCGGAGGCTGGCTTCGTGACAGAGACGGGCTTCAGCTATCCGAGCGGGCACGCTTTTATGGCCGTCGTCTTTTACGGCTACCTCGCCTGGCTGGCCTGGGGATCGACGGATTCCGCCGCGCTGCGCTTTCTCGCGCCTGCCGGTAGCCTGGTAATGATCGCGCTACTGGGTGCAAGCCGTCTTTACCTGGGGGTGCACTGGCTCACGGACGTAGTGGGCGGCTACCTGGCGGGGCTTTCGTGGCTCGTGGGCAGCCTGCTGGTGCTGCGCTGGGCCGAAGGGCGGCGGACGCCCTCAGCCTGAGCGGCGGGCGCCTTCGGGTGGCGCTTCGGCAGGCTCGAAACCGAGGGCGGCGGCGCGCTCCGCGTCGGCGGCGCGGATCTGCACGAAGTGGCGGGCGGCGTAGGCCGGGCACGTGCACGCCTGGCAGACGGACATCTGCTCGACGGCCATCGCCAGCACGGCGATACGCTCGCGGGCCATCACCTCGGCCACGTTGGGGGGGGTGTACGGCTGGCGCGGCGCGCACTGCTGCCCGCCGCTGTACGTCTGCGCCATCCACACGGCGGGCGCAGACGTGGCCGTGTCGGCGAGGGGACGGGGGCGGCAGCCCACGGCGGCAGCGAGCAGGACGAGGAAGAGAACGAAACGCGGCATGGCGCAGGCGGAATCAGGGGAGAAACCAGAAGGACGACCCAACAATGTCAGGCGATGGGTGGCAGGGCCGGGCGACCTCCGTCGGGCCGGATAGCAGCAGCCTTGGGACGCCGCCACAGCGGGACGGACGAGCACGGCTCGCCGTAGAGAATTTTGCGGGCGACGGCCATGAGCGGCGGCATGGCCTGGGCAAAGGCTCCGGGTGGCACAGCGCTGGTGCCACAGCCTTTGACGACCACGATGCGGTCGCGATACCGCTCCCAGTCGAACGCGGCGCAGGCGCGGGCAAACACCTCGCGCCGCGCATCCTCGGCCCGCCCTACCGTTACCGACCGGGCGTTGCCCTCCAGGTGGGCGGCCAGCAACATCCACGCCCACGGCGGCACGATGGCGTCCGTGGCGCAGTAGAGGGCCACGTGCTGCCCGGCGTGCTGCTGCGCGTTGTACGCGGCGACGGTGGCCCGGAACTCCTTCTCGCGCAGCACCAGGCCTCGGTGGAGAAAGGGGGCAATGTCGAGTTCGACCGTCTCACCGTCCACGAGAACGGCCAGGTCGAGCACTTCGATGTCGCTCTCGGCGACGCGGTTGACGATCTCCATGGCAAAAGTTGGGTAGCAGGACGGGGAGGAATCCACCTGGACATCTGCCAACGCCCTATCCATCCTCTTCGTTGCCTACCGGTAACGGCGGCCGAGGGAATCGGCGCGGGCGAGGAGTTCGGCGGCACGGGCGTTGGCCGGGTCCATCCGGGCAAGGGGGGCGACGAGGCGGCGCGCGCGCTGGACAAGTTGGGCCGCCTCCGCGCCGTGGCCTGCCGCTGCTGCTGCCCCGGCCTCGTTGAGCAGGCTGACGACCCACGACTGCCGGGCGTTGACGTTGCGCGGGTCGGCCTCGGCGAGCGCCTCGAAACGCGCCGTGGCGTCTTGGTAAAGCTGCCATGCCGCTAGCGCGTGCCCGCGCGCGAGCGCCGTCTCGGCCTCTTTCTCGATGGCAATGGCAAGGTCGCGCTGCACATCGGCGTGGGCGGGATATCGGTAGGCCAGGCGCGCCCGGATGGCGTGCGACCGGCGGAACGCCGCTGCTGAGGCGTCGAGGTGGCGCAGCGTGCCATATACAGTCCCCTGTCGCTCGAAGACGACGCCCAGCATCCGCTCGACCCGCTGCGTGGTGTCGCCCTCAGCCTGGAGAGCTTCGAGCAGGTGCTGCGCGCGGGTGTAGTGGGCAAGGGCGCTGTCCGGCAGCCCCGCGTTGGGAAAGCCGGGATTGCCCGTCACGTCGCCCCGCTTGATGTTTCCGATGGCGAGGGCCACGCGGCGCGACGGGTCGGTGGCGTAGCGCTGGGCGTTCTGCGCGTAGAGCGCGAGCGCGGTATCGAGGTGGACCAGGGCGCGGTCTATCTGACCCTGGAAGGCCAGCACGTCGCCCACCTTTTCGTGCAGCACGCCCCGCGTGTGCCGGACCAGCAGGTCGAGGCTGTCGGAGGCTGCACGGGCGGGCAGCAGAGAAAGGGCCTGCCGGTAGCTCGCCAGGGCATCGTCCAGATGTCCCAGGTTGGCATTGTTGGGGTTGCCCTGTGTGTTGCCCACGCGCAGCAGCCCACGCGCCAGGTCGAGGCGCAGCCCGGCATCGCCACCGGCTTCGGCAGCGAGCCGGCTGAGGTAATCGTACCCACGCTGGACGAGCAGTTCGCGGGCGGGCAGCGCGCCGGGCAGGTCCACGACGGCGTCGTACACGTCGAACAGGAGCGTTTGCGAGGCGGCGTGCGCGATAGCGAAACGCCGTTCGGCCCGCTCAGCCTCGGCAGCAGCCCGCTGGGCCTGCCACAGCGTACTCCCGATGCCGACTAGCAGGAGCACTACGATGGCCACCGCTGCGCCCACGCCCACGCGGTGCCGCCGCACAAACGTGTGGGCGCGGTAGGCCAGCGTGGGGGGGCGGGCCGCCACGGGCTGCCGGTCGAGAAAGCGCGTCAGATCGCGGGCGAGCGCCTCAGGCGAGGCGTAGCGCTGCGTGGCCTCTTTGCGGAGCGCCATCAGGCAGATGGCGTCCAGGTCGCGGGCGAGACGTCCGTCAGAAGGGCCTTCGAACGGGCTGCTCTCCGGGCCGCGCTTCGTCGAGGGCGGCGGCGGAATAACCTGGCTCACCACCCGCTCGGCGGCCCCCGCCGACAGACCCGCGACGTGGTAGGGACGCTGCCCGGAAAGCAACTCGTAGAGCACCACGCCCAGGCTGTACACGTCGGAGGCCGTCGAAACAGGCTCGCCGCGGATCTGCTCGGGCGCGGCGTAAGCGGGCGTGAGAGGATGGACGATGGTGCGGGTGGCCCCTCCGTCCTCGTCGCCTTCGAGCAGGCGCGCGATGCCGAAGTCGAGCAGCTTGGCGTGCCCACTTTCGGTGACGAGGATGTTCGACGGCTTCAGGTCGCGGTGCACGACCAGGTTCTGGTGCGCGTACTGCACGGCCTCGCACACCTGCAAAAACAGCCGGATGCGCGCCTCGACGCTCAGGCGGTGCTTGTTGCAATAGCTGGTGATCGGCTCGCCTTCGACGTGTTCCATCACGAAAAAGGGCACGTCGTCTGCTGTCGTGCCGCCGTCGAGCAGGCGCGCGATGCCCGGGTGTTCGAGCCGCGCCAGCAGGCGCTGTTCGCGCCCGAAGCGGGCCCGCACGTCGGTGGTGAGCAACCCCGTGCGCACCAGCTTGACGGCCACAGTGTGGTCAAAGCGTCCGTCGGCGCGCTCAGCGCGATACACGGCCCCCATGCCGCCCTCGCCCAGCCTTTCGGCCAGCCGGTACGGCCCCACGTGCTGCCCGACGCGGCGATCCTGAGCGGGCGGCCGCACGGGCTCCAGGAATGCGCCAGCCTGCTCGTGCGCGGCCAGCATCGCCTCGACCTCGCCGCGCAGGTCGGGCGTTGCCGCCTTGGCGTCGAGAAAGGCTGCCCGCGCCGCGCCGTCTCGTTCGAGGGCCTCCTCGAAAAGGCGACGCACCTGCTGCCAGCGGCTCGGGGTCATGGAGGGAAAGGGAAGAAACC
>CBDUBO010000047.1:0-10167 GCA_965365405.1 uncultured Rhodothermales bacterium
CGGGCGAGAGCCAGCCCTGGTGCGTGTAGGCCACGCCGGGATAGGAGAGCGACGAAATCTTGGTGGGCGCGGCTTTGTCCGTCACGTCGGCCAGGCTGATGGCCGTTTCGTTGGCGGCGAAGCAGATTTCGCGGCCCGTATAGCGCGTGTCCGGCCCGCGGTACACGACGCACTGCGCGTCGTGCGTGTAGCCGTTGCGCGCGCGCCCCGTCTCCAGGTCGGTAAAGCAGCCGGCATACGCGGGCGTTGCCGGCGTCTGAATGTTGATGATGTGCAGGCCCCTACCGCAACTCGGCCCGCCCGTCGTGGCACGGCTGCCCACGGCAAAGGCGAAGCCCGTCTGCTCGTTGACGACGAGGTTATGGGAATTGCTGACGCCCGTGTAGAGGGCCGTTTCCGTAAACAGGCGCTGTGCATTGGGGGTGAGGCCGCGCAACTGCTTGAGGTCGAACACCTGCATTCCGTGCCCGGTGGCCTCGCTGACGATGAAAGCGTGGTCAGCGTACACCTTGATGTCGCGCCACGAAGTCGGGACGGTACCGGGCGTGGTGGGCAAAAAACCCAGAAAGACCGGGCTTTCGGGCAGGGTCACGTCCACGAACGCCGTGCCGTCGGTGCGGCCGACAATCGCGTACTCGCGCCCCGTCTGCGGGTCGGTCCAACCCCAGATGTCGTTGAGCCTGGCCCCGGCCCCGCCCATGCTGGCGATGGGCAGGAACGCCATCAGGTCTATGCCCTGGCAGGCGTAGCCGGAAGCCGTGCCGCCCGTGCACGCCACGCGCGCGCCCAGCACGGCAGGGCCTGCTTCAAGCGCCTCGGCGGGCGGTGCGTCCAGGTAAACGGGCTGCTGCGCCAGGGCGGCGGAGGGGGCGGCGAGCAGGAAGACGAGCGCCCAGAGGCGTTGCAGACGGTGGAGCACGGCGTGTATTCTTTCGGATGAGGAGGACGGCGAGACGGGCACAAACCCGCAGAGAGTACGACACGCGCCGCCCTGCCCCAAGTCCTTTCCCGGTCCCTACACCCGCATGAATCCTCTTTCCCTCCGCGGCGAAACTGTCCTCATCACCGGAGCTTCTTCCGGCATCGGCGCGGCCATCGCGCGGCACACAGCGACGCTGGGCGCGCGGCTCGTGCTGGCCGCCCGGCGTGCCGATGCGCTCGAAGCCCTTGCCGCCGAACTGCGAGAGGCCCACGGCACCGAAAGCCACACCGTCGTGCTCGACGTGCGCGATGCCCGCGCTGTCGAACAGGCGCTGACCACGCTCCCGGAAGCGTTCGCCAGCATCAGCGTGCTCGTCAACAACGCCGGGCTGGCGCGCTCGCTCGCCCCCGCCGACGCGCACACGCCCGACGATATTGACGACATGGTGGACACCAACGTCAAGGGGCTCTTCTACGTCACGCGCGCCGTCGTGCCGGGAATGCGGCAGCGCGGGCGCGGGCACATCGTCAACATCGGCTCCACCTCTGGCCACTGGCTCTACCCCGGCGGATCGGTGTACTGCGCCACCAAGCACGCCGTGCGGGCTTTTACCGAGGGGCTCAAGATGGACGTGCACGGCACGCCCCTGCGCGTCACAACGGTGGACCCGGGCATGGTCGAAACCGACTTCAGCCTTATCCGCTTCCGGGGCGACGCCGCGCGGGCCGCGCAGGTGTACGCAGACACCACGCCCCTCACCCCTGACGACGTGGCCGACGCCGTCGTATATGCCCTCACGCGCCCCCCGCACGTCAACATCTCCGAGGTCATCTTGATGCCCACCGTACAGTCCGGGGCCACGATGATTGCGCGCGACGCCTGACCCGCTTCTACCCCAACTCCCCGCCCCTATGCGCTCCTTTGCCCTGCTTGTGCTGCTCGCCGTGTCCGCCTGCCGCAGCGCTGCCCCCGTGGTAGCAGAAGCACCGCCGCCCAGCGCCGAACTGGAACAGCTCCGGCTGGAAAACGAACGCCTGCGGCGCCTCATGGCCGTCGAAGGGCAGGTCTGCGAGCCGTCCGAGGACGCTCGGCGCGGTGAAACCGTCGAGGTGCTGCTGGCCGACGTGTTTTTCGAGAGCGGCAGCGCCGAACTGACCCCGGAGGGCATGAGCCGCATGGACGACATCGCCGTCAGGCTGGCGCGCGACTATGCCGGGCGCACCGTGCGCGTGGAAGGACACACCGACACGCAGCCCATCGGGCCGAGCTTGAAAACGCGATTTCCGTCCAACTGGGAGCTTTCGACGGCGCGGGCCACGGCGGTCGTGCGGTACCTGCAAGAGCAGCACGCCCTGCCGCCTGCTCGGATGGAAGCCGTCGGCTTTGCCTCCTATGAGCCCGTGGACAGCAACACGACCGCCGAGGGGCGTGCCCGCAACCGCCGCGTCCGCATCGCCGTGCTGCCGGAGTGAGGAGCAGGCTTGCGGAAAGCAGCGTCAGATTGACTCAGGTCCATTATTCGCGCTTGAACACGCGTGCAATCCCCACAATGAGGGTGGATGTCAGGATTAGACCTGCAATGTTTAGCGTTATGACGAACAGATCTGCTGTACCTGTGAACTGAAGAGGCGGGTCAGGTGCGGGAATCAGGGGAACGCTGTAACCGACTGTGTAACGCAGGGCGGTCCAAAGCGAGACTGAGGAGCAGTCCGGCCGCCCGGACGCCGAGCAGTGCGCGGCGTGCGCAGGATCAATGATGGTGCCTCCCTCCAACATTGTGAAGGTCATCCAAGTGCCCGCAGCGATTAGCAGAGCAAGACCGACTGCTGAGCGACCCCAGGGAAACGTCAACCGCACGATGTTCAGCAGCAATAACTCGGCCATGCGGCTTCGCCATCTCTTGGAACGGCGGCTGAGCAGCGCTAAACGCGCATGATAGGCATTGCCCTGGCGCCTGAGAGCAGCAGCTAACTGTTCGTAGGGCTGTATGCTGGCTCCCTTGTAGCCCGACAGAAACCAGCGGCATTCAGCCAAATCTTCGGGGCGCTCCACGATGCTCAAGTATGTAAGACCATCAACTAGCAGCGCTGTCGTGACGGGCTTCAAAATGCGCGTATCCCGGTCACGAGGCAAGTTAAACAAACTGATGGAGAGGTGGAGTTGCCCTACGGTAGTCGCGGTCAGATCCACCGTTCCAGAGACGGCGATAGGAAAAATATCGGACTCGGTGATTCGGGAGCGAGATGGCCGGAGCGCGTCCGAAGGCGCGGAGGCTGTAGTAGGCCCGCGAGGTACCCAGCGGGTCAGGTAGAGCGCACGCCCGATGGTGGCGTGGCTGAGGTCAATGGCGTTCCAGTTGGCGAGTTCGTGCGAAGCGCGCTGGGCAACGGCCTCCTCGACGGCCCTGAGTGTCGTACTGGTCAGATCGAAAGGACGGCTGAAGAACAGCCCCCCAGAGGAATCGACATCGCCCTCGATGTATGAGGCTTTGAACGAAACCAGCCCGATAGCCATGAACCGCTCTTCGATATGACGTTTCCAGTCGGTGCATGAGCGCCATGCATCGTGGTCGCGCCAAGTATCGGGTAAGTCCTGACGTTCGTATGCGTTCACTTTATCGTCCGAGTGGCGACGGGCAAAGGTGCTGATGAGATCAGCGAGGGCAGCGCGCGCGTCATAGACCCCCAGCGCTTCATCACTCGAAATCCTCAAGTCAAGCCTAACGTCCCCCAGCAGTTGGCAAGCTAGTTCATACGGCGTGTCGTACTCCTTCCAGTTCTCTGGGTGGGTGCAGGCTCTGGAGTCTTGGCTTCCTACCTCACTATGGAGATCCTTGGGCGTCCACTTGCGCGGCATCACCACGTCGCCGCCCAGGTGGATTCGATTGGCTGCAAGGGCGATACCTCCGGGATTGATGAACCACCCAGCCTGGAGGTCAAGCGAACCGCCAATGCTTGCCTCTTCGAGCGCGACGATGCCGGTGGCCCGGAAGCCACGTCCCAAGCGCAGCCGGCGTCCAATCTTGGCACGATAAAAGGAGAGGGCGATGGCGGACGAAGCCGGTACGGTCTTCAGCAGAGGACGCTGGAACAGGCAGCGCGCCAGATCCACCTCGCCGTCAATCTGTGCATTGGCGAAGCCGACCTCGCCGCAGAAGCGCGTTGTGTCCAGCAGAGAACCGTCTTGGGACCTCTTCCGCGCATAGGGTTTCGCATCCACATTGGGGGGGTTGCTGCACAGCACGTCGCCCGTCACGCGCAGGTTCTGGGCCAGCAGCGCAACGCCTTCCCGGTTCTCGAACGTACCCCCGGTAAGTTCGATGTTGCCGTTGATGCGCGCATCTTTGAGGTCAACCACCCCTTCAGCCCGGAAGCCTGCACCCAGTTGCAAGAGACCGTTGATATGAGCGTAGCGCAGGCAAAGGGCGATAGCATGACGAGAGCGACGTGCCGCGGAGGGAAGCGTGGCACGCACAGTTCCCCCCTCGGCGCTGAATATGTTGTGGATGCTGATCAGGTGGGCGTAAACCGCGCCTTCCGCCTTGAAACCCTTGCTGATATAAAACCCGTTCGCCTGCAGACCACCTGCATCCAAGGCCACCGGCGTGCCGTGCAGGCGGGCCCCCCGAAGGTTGAGTATGCCCGTGAGAGCAGCTTTGCCCAGATTGATGACGGCGTCAACAGTTGTGGGAATGGAAGACGCTCCTTGACCTGACACGGCGAGCATGAAACGTCCGTCGAAGCGTGCGCTGTAGGCGTCGATACTAACCTGTGCGCGGTAGCGCCCGGCTCTGCCTTGGTGGCTCCCGATTTTGCACCCCACCATGCTGAAGTCGCGAGCGATGGTGTGCCGCATCGTTATCCCCCTTGGGAAATGGCATCGCCGAAACCGGGCATTCAGCAGAAGCCTGAGGCGGTCGAGTTCAAGGGGACGCTCCCGGTAAGCTTTTTCCGGAGCGTCAGAAGGATAATCGATCACGAGATCCTCCAGGTACAGACAGCCTTTGTGCAGCGAAGCAGCAACCGTTCCCGATGTGAGAGCCCATATGAGAAGGTCAGGGCGAATGCAACCCCGCCCACTCTCATCTACCTGCGACCCACGGACGAAGACTTCTGGCCCGCTGGTACATTGATGCAGGAAGAGTAGTTCACACGGCGTCAGGTTGACGGACTCGAACGCTTCGGGGCCATAGAGTGGCAGCAGGGGCACATTAGACATGAGCGCGAGCAACAGTAAAACCATGCACAAGACGCGCGACGCATCTGCGTCCAACAGAGAATACGTGTTCAGGCTGATACCTACCAGTCAAGCTGGCAAGCCTCGGCGGGACGGGCGGCAACCGCTTTCCGCCTCCCGGCGTACCGCGCCGCTATGAAAACACCCCTCCTGCTGCTGGCCACTGCAAGCGTGTTCGCGGGCTGCGCCTCCGGGCAGCTTGCCGCCGAGCGCACCCGCGCCGACCTCCTCGCGCTCGAACGCGACTCGCTCCGCCACGCCGTCGCCGTCGAGAAGGTGCGCGTTGAGGCCTACGCCGACTCGATCCGCTTCTACGACAGCATTGATTCAGGCGAGTACGAGCGCACGCTGCGTACGCTGCGCAACCGCATCGAGCAGCTCGAATTCCGGCAGGCCGGTGCGGGCGGCGGCGCGAAGGTGGCCACGCTGCGCGCCGATGATCTCTTCGAGCCGGCTTCCGCCACGCTCTCACCCGCCGGCACGGCCCGGCTGGAGGTGCTGGCCGGGCAGCTCAGGGCACGGCCCGAAGGGACACGGTTCCGCATCGAGGGCCACGCCGACAGCGCCCCCGTGGGGCCAAGCCTGCGCGAGCGCTTTCCGTCCAACTGGGAGCTGGCCGCCCTGCGCGCCGCCGCCGTTGCCCGCTACCTCATCACGCTGGGGTTGGAGGCGGGCCGCTTCGAGGTTGCCAGTCGGGGCGACGTAGAACCCGTCGCCTCGAACGCCACGCCCGAAGGCCGCGCCGAGAACCGCCGCGTGGTCGTGTACGTGCAGTGAGGCCGCCGGAAGGCCGCGTGTTACCTTGCAAGTCGCCTCTCCCCGAACCCATGAACGACTCCATAGACCCGCGCGTCGGCATCGGGCACGTACACCTGAAGGTGGCCGACCTGGACCGCGCGCTTGAATTCTACTGCGGCGTACTCGGCTTCGGGCTCGTTCAGCGCATGGGCAGCCAGGCGGCTTTCGTGAGCGCGGGCGGCTACCACCACCACATTGGCCTCAACACGTGGGAAAGCCGGGGCGGATCGCCGCCGCCGCCAGGCACGACCGGGCTTTACCACGTGGCCATCCTCTATCCCGACCGGCGTACCCTCGGCGACGCGCTGCGCCGCCTCGCCACTGCCGGCATCCCGCTCGACGGGGCCGCCGACCACGGCGTCAGCGAGGCGCTTTACCTCCACGACCCCGACGGCAACGGGGTAGAACTCTACTGCGACCGGCCCCGCGCCCTGTGGCCGCGCACCGCCAGCGGCGACCTCGCCATGTTCACCCGCCCGCTCGACCTGGAATCCTTGCTGGCTGAGGCGGACGGAACGCCGGGTGTGTGAGCGGGCTTGCACCCCTTCCATTTGCCCCCGCCTGCCATGCCCACCCCCACCGTCCACGGCATCCACCACGTCACTGCCCTCAGCGGCGACGCCCAGGAAAACCTCGACTTCTACACCGGCCCGATGGGGCTGCGGCTCGTCAAGAAGTCTATCAACCAGGACGCGCCCGACACCTACCACCTCTTTTACGCCGACGGCGCGGGCACGCCGGGCACCGACCTGACGTTTTTCCCCTGGCCGGGGCTACCCCCTGCCCGCTCCGGTGCGGGACACGTCGTCGAGGTGCCGCTCGCCATCCCCACGGGCAGTCTGGATTACTGGCAGGCGCGGCTGGACGCGCACGGCATCGCTGCCGAGGCCCTCGATACCCGCTTTGGCGAAAGGTCGCTCCCCTTTGCCGACCCGCACGGGCTGCGCCTCGCCCTCGTCGAAACCGAGGACGCACGTCCGTTCGTGCCGTGGAGCCGCAGCCCGGTTCCCGCTGCGCACCAGGTGCGCGGTATCCACGCTGTGCGCCTGTGGAGCCGCGCCCTCGCGCCCACCGAGGCGCTCCTGACCGGGGTGATGGGGTTCGAGAAGGTGGGCGAGGACAAAGGGTGGCACCGCTATGCCGCCGGAGGCGGATCGGGGCACTTTGTCGAGATCCTGGAAAAGCCAGACGCCGGGCGCGGCAGCGGGGGCACCGGCGGTGTGCACCACGTGGCCTGGCGCGTCACGGATAGCGCCGAGGAGCAGGCCCTCCGCGCCCGCATCGAGCAGGTCGGGCTGCACCCGACGCCACCCATAGACCGGTTCTGGTTCGAGTCCGTCTATTTCCGCGAGCCCGGCGGCGTGCTTTTCGAACTGGCCACCGACGGCCCCGGCTTCGCCCGCGACGAAAACCCGGACGCGCTGGGCGAGAAGCTTATCCTGCCGCCCTGGTTCGAGCCGCGCCGCGACGAGATCGAAGCCGGGCTGCCCCCGCTGCGTGCCCCCGCCGCCTGAGGGGCCGCGCCTGAAGCGGGCGCGGCGAACTGAGCCGGGCGCGGGGCGTTCGGGAGGCGTCGTAATCGCACGTAGCCATGTCCCAGAAACAGCAGCCGGCAGCCGAGTGGTGGAGCAACTTCGGACGCCTGCTCGACGAGCAGACCACCTGGCCCGCTCGTTACATCTTCAAGTTCATCGTGCCCGTCGAGCAGATGCCCGCGTTCATCGAGCGCTTTGGAGAGGCGGAGATGCAGACGCGTCCCTCCAAGAAGAACAACTACATCGGCGTCACCATGTCGCCCACGATGGACTCTGCCGCCGACGTGCGTGCGGTCTATGAGCGCGCCTTCGAGGTCGAAGGCATCATCATGCTGTAATTCGCTCCGGCCCGGCGGGGTCGTTTCTCGCGCGCAGCCCTTCTCTGCCGTCGCCCATGCGTCTCGCCGCCGCTTCGCGCTTCTGCTAACGGCCTGCGCTGCCCCGCTCGTGACCTCCCCGCCCGACGATTTCGACCTTCAGGGCCACCGGGGCGCGCGGGGCCTGCTGCCCGAAAACACCACGGCGGGCTTTCTCTACGCCCTCGACCTGGGCGTAACGACGCTGGAGATGGACGCCGCCGTCACCGCCGACGGGCACGTAGTGCTATCGCACGAGCCCTGGATGAGCAGCGAGATCTGTGCCCACCCGGACGGTCGGCCCGTCGCCCCCGACGAGGCCGAAACCCTGCTTATCTACCGCATGACGTATGCCGAAGTGGCGCGCTACGACTGCGGCAGCCGGGGCCACAGCCGCTTTCCCGAACAGCAGGCCCGGCCCGCCGCCAAGCCCCTCCTGCGCGACGTGATCGCCGCTGCAGACGCCCACGCCCGCGCCACGGGCCGCCCGCTGCCCCGCTACAACGTCGAAACCAAGTCGCAGCCGGGCTGGGACGGCGTGCGGCACCCTGCCCCCGATGCGTTTGCTCGCCTCGTCATCACCGCGCTGCGCGAGAGCGGCGCGCTGCCTCGCAGCACGATCCAATCGTTCGACGTGCGCACGCTCCAGGCCGCCCGCGCCATCGAGCCCGACCTTGGAAGGGTGCTGCTCGTCGAACCAGACGCGGGCAACGTGCCCGGCGAGACGCTGGCCGAACACGTTGCGGCGCTCGGCTTCGCGCCGCAGGTGTACAGCCCCGACTACCGCCGCGTCACGCCTGCCCTCGTGGCGCAGGCACACCAGCGCGGCATTCTGGTCATCCCGTGGACGGTGAATGAAGCCGGTGACATGCAGCGACTGATGCGCATGGGCGTGGACGGCCTCATCACCGACTACCCCGACCGTTTCCGCCGCCTGCCGGCCACGCGGTGATTGCAACACTGTGGTTATGCACCCGGTGGCTGCCGGGGCAAAACCGCCGTAGCGTGCCGGGCGTCGCCGGGGAAAGGGGACAGCCCTTGACATTGCCTTCACCATGCCGTAGGCTCCGGCTGGCGGATGGAAACGTTTACAGAAAGCGCTTCCTGCCCGCCCATCCCCAGCCCCTGTATGAGTGTCACGATCCGCGAGGTGGCCCGTGAAGCCGGCGTATCGGTCGCCACCGTCTCCCGCGTGCTTAACGGCAGCGGCCCGGTGAGCGAGACGACGCGGGCGCGCATCCGTCGCGTGGCCAGTGACCTGCGCTACGTGCCCAACGGCGCGGCGCGCAGCCTCATCACGAACCGGACGCAGACGCTGGGCGTGATCCTACCCGACCTCTACGGCGAGTTTTTCTCCGAGGTCATCCGGGGCGTGGACGGTGCGGCGCGCCTGCACCAGTACCACCTGCTCGTCTCGTCCTCGCACAGCGACCGCGACGAGTTGCAGGCTGCCCTGCAATCGATGCACGGACGCGTGGACGGCCTCCTCGTGATGTCGCCCCACGTGGACGCGCGCGTGTTGCAGCAGGTGCTGCCTGCACGCGTGCCGGCCATCTTGCTGGGCAGCGCCCAGGGCGTGGTGCCCGTGCACGGGCACGTGACGATGGACAACCGCGGGGGCGCGCGGCTGGTAACCCGCCACCTGATTGCACAGGGGCACCGGCGCATCGTGCACCTGGCCGGGCCGGACGGCAACGCCGACGCGCAGGCACGGCAGGTAGGCTTTCTCGAAGCGCTCGCCGAGGCCGGCCTGGAAGCCGACGCGGACGCCGTCGTGGCGGGTGACTTCACCGAGGCGGGCGGCGCGAGCGCGGCGCTCCAGGCGGTGCAGCAGACGCAGCAGCCCACCGCCCTCGTCGCGGGCAACGACTCGATGGCCATCGGGGCCATCCTGGCGCTGCGCGAACGAGGCCTGCGCGTGCCCGACGACGTGGCCGTAACCGGCTTCGACGACCTGCCCATCGGGCGCTACTTCACGCCCGCGCTCACCACCGTCCACGTAGCCATAGACCAGATCGGCGCGCGGGCGACGGCGCTGCTCGTGGCGGCCCTCGAACATCCTGCCGGCGGCGACGGCGCGGCAGATGCTTCCCCTCCCGAAACCATCCCGGCGCGGCTCGTCGTCCGGGCGTCGTGCGGCGCGCAGCGCTGAGCGGCTTTTCTACGCAACCCCACAACCACCCCAATCCAACCCATTGTCATGAAACGACTGGCTACACTTCTGGCGCTTCTGGCGCTACCCTTCGCCGCCGAGGCGCAGGTCAATCAGTCCACGATCTACGCGCGCGACGTAGGTGGGGCCACGATGACGCTCGACGGC
>CBDUBO010000048.1:0-10066 GCA_965365405.1 uncultured Rhodothermales bacterium
ACTGGAAGATGCCCTGCATCTCGGCCATGTAGAACGCCGCCGACGTGCCCTTGCCGCTCACGTCCGCTACGATGACGGCCAGCCGTCCGTCGCTGAGCGGGGCGAAGTCGTAATAATCGCCGCCGACCTCCATCGCCGAAACGCTCGTGGCGGCGAGGGACAGGCCGCGCACCTGCGGAAGCTGCTGCGGCAGGAGACGCTGCTGCACCGCCCGCGCGATGTCTATTTCGCGGGCCAGCCGCTCTTTGACGATCTGCTCCTCGAACAGCCGGGCGTTGTCGAGCGCGAGGCCGGCCTGGGCGGCAAACAGGCCGAGCGCGTCCACGTCGTCCTGCTCGAACCCCTGCGGCACTTCACGGGCCACGAAGAGCACGCCCAGCACCTCGCCGCGCGAGCGCAGCGGCAGCGCTGCTAGGCTTTCCAGTCCGTCGCCGGGGCGCACGCGGAGGCGGTGGTCGGCGGGGGCCTGGTCAATCACGAGCGCGCCCTGCCGCTGCCGCACGTCCTCGACGAGCGCCGTCACGTCCATGGCCTGCTGCACCTCGGCAGCGCCGATCCCCTTGGTGGCCACGATGGACGCGCTGAGCGCGCCCAGCTGCGGGTCGAACAGGAGCAGCCACGCCTTGTCCGCCGCGCCCGCCTCGACGGGCGAGGCCACGATCGTCGTCATCAGCTTTTCGCGCTCGAACACCTGCCCGATGAGGTTGGAGAGCGACTGGAGCGCCGCCATTTCGTCCGTTTTGCGGCGGAAGTCGCTGGTCGTGGGCAGGTGGAAGAGCAGGAAGAGAAACGCCGTCAGGCAGTAGAGCGTCGCAAATGCAATCGCCATCTGCGTGAAGAGGCGCAGCGGATAGCTGTAGTAGAGCAGGTAGCCGTAGTCGCCCGCCAGCAGGCCGTTGTCGCCGGAGGCCAGCCCGAACGCGAGCAGGCCCAGCAGCAGCGTCACCAGCCCGATGACGGTCATCTTGTCGCCAAAGGGCAGATAGACGATCCACGACACCCGCAGCGCGTTGACGGCCATCATCACGACGGCGGGCACGATGGCGATGGAGGAGACGAGGCCGAACTGCGTGCCCGGCTCCATGCCCACCGTCGTGAGGGCGGCCACCGTCATCGCGCCCAGCATGGCGTACCAGTTGCGCTGGCTGGCGCGGGTGCGTTTGAAGAGCACGAGTTCGCGCAGGCGCAAGAGCAGCACGAAGGCCACGGTCGCCTCGGCCAGTGCCACCAGGCACATCTTCAGCACCGTCACGTGCGTCAGCGGCGCACCCGTGGCCAGATCGAAGCCGTACGATGTTTGCGCGTCGCCGCTGACCTGGCCCCAGGTGGTCAGTTCGAGCAGGCCGCGCCCCCCCGCCAGGCTGCCCCCCACCACGAGCAGCAGCGTCCAGAACAGCCGCGCCCGCGTCACCACGCGCTCGCGCAGCGTGTGCATCAGCAGCAGCCACAGCGCGGTGTAGCAGACGAATACGGTGGCGTGGTAGGTGGCGTCGGCGGCCCACCCGGGCGAGCCGCCCATCTGCCACGTCATCACGTGATAGACGGCGGTGAGCAGAAACGCGACGGCACACGCAAGCACGAGCGCCACGCGGCGCACGCGGGTACCGGTCGTCAAACTGACGGCCTGGTCTGAAGATCGGGCGAGAAATCCGGCGCGCATGGGGCGGCCCTTACGACCACTACGGGGAAGGGTTACGAAGATAGGGGAAGAGGGAAGGACGATTGGGGAATGGGGATTGGATAGGGGTGTGGGGACTGGGAAAATGGGGACGTAGTCGTAGCAGGGCGCAATCAATTGCGCCCTGCCACAGATTGCGCCCGTTGTTACGCCAGGTGCACGGTCTGGTCACCCCAGGCGGCCTCGGCGGCCTCGTTGGTGGCCACCACGAGCACGCCGCCCCGTGCCCGCTGCCAGTCACGCACGCCCGTCACCACGGCCACGCCCGCCGCGTCGAGGTTGGCCGATGGCTCGTCGAGCAGGAGTACGTCCGGAGCGGAGAGGTAGGCGGCGGCGTACTTGACGCGCTGCTTCATGCCGGAGGAGAACTTGCCCACGGCGTCGTCCTCGCGCCCGGCCAGCCCCACCCGTTCAAGCGCCTCTCCGATGCCCCCGGTGGGCAGCCCACGCGTGCTGGCCAGAAAGTCCAGGTTTTCCCGCGCCGTCAGGCCGTCGTACACGTTGAGATACGGGGCCACGAGGGCGCAGTGAAACGGCAACCCCGTGCTTGGCACGCGCGCACCGTCGGCGTGGAGCACCACTTCGCCCCTGCTGGGCGTGCGCAGGCCTGCCAGAATCTGAACAAGGGTGGACTTGCCCGCGCCGTTTCGGCCCGTGACGGCCAGCACCTCGCCCCCCCGGACGCTGAGATCGAGGTCGCGGAAGAGCACGCGGCGGCGGAAGGCGTGCCCCAACTGGGTGGCTTCGAGGCGGAGGGATCGCACGCGGCGAAACTACTGCCGGCGGGGGTGAACGTGGGAAGAATGCGCAACCTGATCTCTCGCCCGCGCGCACATCTTGATTCACCCGTCGTGGCAGCGATACCCTTGCCCCGGCCCATTCACCCAGCCTGTCTGTCCCCATGAAAACCCTACCCCTCTTTCTGACCGCCGGCGCGCTCGTACTGAGCGCCTGCCAGTCCGAACCCGAGCAGCCCGCCCCTGTCGAGGCGCCCGTCGAAACCCCGACGATCCAGACGGCGATGGCGACGCTCAGCCCCACCGAAGGCAACACCGCCTCCGGCCAGATCACCTTTACCCAGGAAAATGGCGTCGTGCGCGTGCAAGGCACTATCACCGGCCTGACGCCGGGCGAACACGGCTTTCACGTGCACGAAAATGGTGACTGCGGTACGGGCACCGACGGGACGCCCGCCGGGGCTGCCGGCGGCCACTTCGCGCCTTCGGGCAGCCCCCACGGCGCGCCCAACAACACCGCCGACAACCGGCACACGGGCGACCTGGGCAACATCACCGCCAGTAGCGATGGCACGGCAACCGTCAACATGACCGACTCCATCCTGTCTCTTGATGGCGTCAGCAACATCGTGGGCAAAGCCCTGCTCGTGCACGCCAACGCAGACGACCTCACCTCGCAGCCCTCCGGCGACGCAGGCGGACGCGTCGCCTGCGGCATCATCGTAATGGGCAGCGGTGGCATGATGGAAGTCAACACGGGCGACACGACGACCGTCCTGTAGCACACCCCGAGCGTTTCTTCGGCCCCGGCAGCCTCCGTTGCCGGGGCTTTTTCGTCTCCGCCGCGTTCCTTCCCACCCCTTCCTCCACGCCGCCTTCCCCGCATGGACGCCGCGCCCTACGCCGACGTCGCCCTCTACGGCAAAGACCCCACACCGCGCATTCTCGACGTGCAGTCGTGGCGCGAGGGCGGCGAGCCCGCGCTCGTACGCGTGTACCGGCGCGGCGAAGACGGCACGGTTTTTCACCAAGACGAGCGGCTGTGGCCCTTTTTCTTTCTCTCAGATAGCGGCCTGCTGCGCGGCTTCTCGCGCCGCCGCTTCCACTTCCAGCAACTCGACGGCGAGCAGTTCTACCGCCACGCCGTCGCGTTCGAGACGTGGGCCGACTACTGGGAAGCGCTCCGCCACATAGAACGTCGCCTCGACGCACGCGACCGGCGGCCCGAAGAGGTGTACCGCATCCCTTCGCCCGCCCAGCAGTACCTGACGCAAACGGGCCGGACGCTTTTCAAAGGGATGGACTTCGACGCGCTGCACCGCTTGCAGCTCGACATCGAAGTAGCGACGGACAGCGGATTTCCCAACGCGAGCCGCCCCGGCGATGCCGTCATCATCGTGGCCGTCTCGGACAACCGGGGCTTTCAACAGGTGCTGCACAGCCTGGGCACCGACGAACCAGCGCTCCTGCGCGAAACGCTGCGCGTGGTGCAGCAGCGCGATCCGGACGTGATCGAAGGCCACAACCTGTACAGCTTCGACCTGCCCTACCTCGAAGCCCGCTGCGCCCGATACGGCATCCCGTTCAGCCTGGGGCGCGACGGTTCGGAGCCGCGCAAATTTCCCTCCTCGATGCGCTTTGCCGAACGCGCCATCGAGTACGACGCCTACGAGATTGCCGGGCGGCACGTGGTGGACACCCTTTTCCAGGTGATGAGCTACGACGTGTTCAAGCGCGACCTGCCGGGTTACGGGCTCAAAGTGGTGGCCAGATACTTCGGTTTCGCACCCGAGGGTCGCACGTACGTGGACGGAAGCGACATTGGGCGCGTCTGGCGAGAAGATCCGCAGCGGCTGCTCGCCTATGCCCTCGACGACGTGATCGAGACCGAGCGCATCGCCCGCCACCTCTCCGGCTCCACGTTCTACCTCACCCAGATGCTGCCCATGCCGTACGGGCAGGTGGCGCGCACGGGCCCGGCGGCCAAGATCGAGGCGCTTTTCGTGCGCGAATACCTGCGGCGGCGCACCTCCTTTCCCAAGGCCGAGTGGGGCAGCCAGGCCGTGGGCGGCTACACCGACGTGTTCATCACCGGTGCCGTTGGCCCCATCGTCTATGCCGACGTGGAGAGCCTGTACCCGTCCATCATGCTCCACTACGACGTGAAGCCGAAGGGCGACAGCCTCGACCTCTTCCCCTCGCTCCTGCACCGCCTCACCAGTCTGCGCTTCGAGACGAAGGCGGCCATGAAAGCTGCCGAAAGCGCAGACGAGCGCTCCTCGCTCGACGCCCGGCAGAGTTCGTACAAGATCCTCGTCAACTCATTTTACGGCCAGCTCGGCTTTGGCATGGCGGCCTTCAACGACTTTGCCGAGGCCGACCGCGTGGCGTCTGTCGGGCAGGATATCGTGCGGCAGATGATGCGCGCCATCGAAAAGCGCGGCGGCAAGGTGGTGGAGGTGGACACCGACGGCGTCCTGTTCGTGCCGCCGCCCGGCGTCGAGGGTGAAAAGGCCGAGCGCCTGTTTGTCGAGGAGATCAGCGCTACGATGCCTGAGGGCATCCGCATCGGCTTCGACGGACGGTTTGCGCGGATGCTGTCGTACAAAAAGAAGAACTACGCGCTGCTCGACTACGACGGGCACCTCAAGTTCAAGGGCTCGTCGCTCGTGTCGCGTTCCATCGAACGCTTCGGGCGGCAGTACGTGCGCGAGGCCGTGCGCCTGCTACTCGATGAGGACGTGCAGGGCCTGCACGACCTGTACCTCCACTACCGCGACCGCATCCTCGCCCACGACTGGAAGGACGCCGAGTCGTTTTCGCGCACCGAGACGCTCAAGGACGCGCCCGACCAATACCGGGCGGACGTGGCCGAGGGCAAGCGCACCCGCGCCGCTGCCTACGAACTCGCCATCGCCCACGCCGAGCAGACCGGCCTGCCTGTGCGCGTGGGCGACCGCATCACGTACTACGTGACGGGCACGAGCCCCCACGTGACCACCTACGACAACAGCCGCCTGGCCGCCGCGTGGAACCCGAAAAACCCGGACGAGAACACGGCCTACTACCTGCGCCGGCTCGACGAATTCAGCCGCAAGTTCGAGCCGTTTTTCAGCGAGCACGACTTCCGCCTCGTCTTCTCGCCCGAAGATCTTTTTGGTTTTTCCGCCGCGGGGATCAAACTCGTCGTGGAGGAGCGGCCTTCGGGCGCGCACGAGGACGTGGTGCCGTTCTGAATCGTTTGCTTGCACTTCCGCGCCTCCGTGCCGAACATCAGAGGCCCCATAAGCCGTTTCTGCCGTGCCCTCTCGACCCGCCCTGTTCGCTACTGCCGCGTGCGCTCTGCTGCTCGCCGCGTTCGCTGGATGCCGCACGGCCCCTGTGCCAGTAGCTGAGGTCGTGCCCCAGCAGCGACCCAACATTATCTACATCATGTCCGACGATCACGCGCTGCGCACCATCGGCGCGTACGGGAGCGGGCTGCACAGCACGCCGGGCATAGACCGCATCGCGGCAGAGGGCGCGGTTTTCGTCAACGCCTTCGTGGGCAACTCCATCTGCGGGCCCAGCCGCGCCGCCATCCTGACGGGGATGCACGCCCACCGCAACGGCGTCGTCGGCAACGGCGCACCGTGGGACAGCACCCAGCGCGTCTTTCCCCGGATGCTCCAGCAGGCAGGCTACCAGACGGCGCTATTCGGCAAGTGGCACCTCAACAGCCGCCCCGCGGACGAGTTCGACACCTACAAGATTCTGACGGGGGCGGGCAAGCAGGGTTTTTACTACAACCCGGAGTTTTTCGTCAAGGACGAAGGCACGGTTGACGAGCCGGGCTACTCCACCGACCTCATCACGGACGCTGCGCTGCGGTGGCTCGGCAGCGAGCGAGACGCGAGCCAGCCGTTCCTGCTGCTCGTCCAGTACAAGGCGCCGCACGTGCCCCGGATGCCGCCGCTGCGCCTGCTCGGCCGCTACGCCGACACCACGTTCACCGAGCCGCCCACCCTCCACGACCGCCTCGAAACACGCTCCTACTACGCCCGGCAGGTCAACTTCTTTCTCGACAGCTACCCCGCCTTCCCGGCTTACGGCACCTACAGTCCGCAATCCAACATCTACCTGGCCCGCATGACCGAGGCCGAACGCCGGGCCTACCACGCCGCCACCGATCCCGAAAACGAGCAGTACCGCCGCCTGCTTGCCCAGCCCGACCTGGACTCGACGGCGCTGCGCAGCTACGTATACCAGCGCTTTATCAAAGATTACCTCCGCATGGTGGACGTGCTCGACGAAAACGTGGCGCGCCTGCTCGACTACCTCGACCAGCACCCCGCGCTGCGCGAGAACACGATCGTCGTCTATGCTTCCGACCAGGGCTACTTCACCGGCGAGCACGGTTATGCCGAAAAGCGGCTGATGTACGAAGAAGCCCTCCACATGCCCCTGCTCATGCGCTGGCCGGGCCGCATCGCCCCCGGCACCCGTGTCGAGGCGCTCGCGCAGAACATTGACCTCGCGCCCACCTTCCTCGAAGCCGCCGATGTGCCCGTGCCGCCGGATATGCACGGGCGCTCGCTGGTGCCGCTGCTTTCGGGCCGCCCCCCCGCCGACTGGCGGCAGGCGGTGTATTACCAGTACTTCGACCACGGCCAGCACCGCGTGGGCCGCCACGCGGGCGTGCGCTCGGCGCGCTACAAGCTCATCCACTTCTACACGGACGACGTGTGGGAATTCTACGACCTGCAGCGAGACCCGCTCGAAGTCAACAACGTGTACGGCCAGGCCGCCTACGCCGACGCGGTGCGCGAGATGAAAGGCGAGTACGAACGCCTCAAAAAGCAGTACAGTGTGCCCGCAGCCGTTTTCGAGCCACCGTTCGAGTTGCCGCGCAACTGACGGCCTCTGCTACGCCAGCCCCGCGATAGCCGCCACCGTCCGCTCCACCTCGGCTTCGTCGTTGAGCAGGCTCGGCGCGATGCGGGCATAGGATACGGGGTACGGACTCGTGCTGCCCACAATGCCGCGCCTGTGCAGATGCGCGACCACCTCGGGAGGCGTGTGGCCCTCTACGTCAAAGCAAATGATGCCTGCGGACAGCGACGGGCTCATGGGCGTGTAGAGCCGTACCTTCGGCATCGCCGCGAGCGCCTGTTTCGCCTGCGTGTTGAGGCCGTGGATACGTGCCTGCACGCGCGCCTTGCCGATGGACTGGTGGAACCGGAACGCCTCGCCGAGCGCCCAGCGGTGATCGAACGAGTGGAAGCCGCCGGGACTGAAGCGGTTGCCCGGCGTCACGAACGGCGTGTCAGACGGCAACTCGCCCAGCCAGACGCCCACCTCGGGGCCGAAGTTTGGGATGATGGGCTCTACGGCTTCCCACGCCTCTGGACGGCCATAGACGATGCCCGTCCCGCGCGGCCCGAACAGCCACTTGTGCGTACCCGCGATGAAGAAATCGGCCCCCAGTCCGTCCATTGTCACGTCTTCGATGCCGATGCCGTGCACGCCGTCCACGCACAGGAGCACGCGGTCGGCGGCTTCGCGTGCGGCGTTCACGTCGCGGAGCGCTTCGGCCATTGCCGCGATAGGCAGCTTGACCCCGGTTGCGGAGTGTACCCAAGTCACGGCCAGCACGCGCGTACGATTGGTAAGTGCCGCACGCATCCGACCCACGACCTCATCCACCGACACCTGGGCGGGGTCGTCGTAGAGCGCTACGCGGCGCACCGTGGCCCCCGTCCGCTCGGCGCGCAGGCGGAGCGATTGAATCGTAGCCCAGTGGTCGTGCGGCGTCGTGAGAATTTCCTGCCCTGGCCTCAGCTTGAGCCCACCGTAAACGAGCCCGAGCCCCATCGTCGTGCTGTCGGTGAGCGCGATGTGGGCTGGGTTCGCCTCGAAATACTCTGCCGCAGCGGTCTCCACTTCGGGCTCGGCCGTCATGAAGTGCTCTTCCCAGTACGTCACCGGGTCTTCGTCGAACGCGCGGCGGTGCCGCTCGATGGCCTCAGCGACGGGGCGCGGGTGACTGGCCAGCAGAAACGTCGCCATGTGGACGTGCCCCCGCGTCAGCACAAACTGTTCGCGCACCGATTCCCAGCTTGCCGGATCGAACGCGCGGGCAGGGCGAGGAGCGGGCGCGAAGGTGGCCGCGCCGAGGGCAGGAAAAGCACCGAGTGCGAGGCCGGTCTGCTTGAAAAACGTTCTGCGTTTCATCGGGGATAAAGTGGAATAGTGGAATAATGCCCGCAAAGTAGAACTTCTGCCCCTGACGCGCAGGGGTTATTTCCCTTTTCTCGCCCCCCTGTTTACGCCGCTGGCCCGCTCGCCTTTGCGGGTCTGGGCCCTCAGGCCCAACCCTGCCACCAGACCAGCGTGTACAACAGCGCGGACATGGGTCGGCACATCGAGAAGGAAAAGACCCCGCGATTGTTGGCCACCACGCCTTACAGCGGCCGGCGTGGACGCCGCTTCCGCCGCCCGCCCCTCCGACAACAAACCCTGGCGCCCCACGTTGGCACCGTCAGCCTTCCGTTCCGTGCCGATGTTTCGCCTGTTCTGCCTGATGTTCGCGCTCGCCGTGGCTGCGCCCGCGCAGGCGCAGCTCGACAGCACCTCCGCCAACGCCCGCTTCCGCCTGGCCGAGACGTACCTGCGCGGCGGCCAGCCCGACCGCGCCGCGCGCCTGTTTGAAGACCTCTACGCCGCCGAGCCGTCCCTGCTATACTACCAGAAGCTCAGCGAGACGTACCGCGCCCAGAAGCGCTACGCCGACGCCATCGCCCTGCTCGACGGGCGCGCGGGCGCGCAGTCCGACCCCAACCTGATGGCCGAGCGCGGCTCGCTGCTCTACCTCGAAGGCGACGAAGGGGCCGCCTTCCGGCAGTGGGACGCCGTGCTTGCCCTCCGCCCCGACGACCCCGGCGTGTACCAGACCGTCTATGCCGCCATGCTCCAGCACCGCCTGTTCGCGCAGGCCATCGGGGTGCTCGAAAAGGCGCGGGCGCAGATGAAGACGGACGAACTCTTCAGCTACGACCTGGCCTACCTCTACAACCTCGACGGGCAGCACGCCCGCGCGGCCGAGCTCTACGCCGACCTGCTCTCGCGCGAGCCCCGGCAACTGGCCTTTGTGCGCAGCCGGCTGGGCCGCTTCACCGAGACGGGCGAGGCCACAGCGGCCACGCTCGAAGTCGTGGAGCAACGGGCGCGGCGCGAGCCGCTCAACCGCGCCTTCCGCGAGTGGCTGGCGTGGCTCTACGTGGAGCAGGGCAACTACGCTGCCGCCCTCGACGCCGTGCGCGCCATTGACCGGATGGCCCGCGAGCAGGGCCGCACGCTCTACACCTTTGCCCAGGCCGCAGTGGATGCCAGCGCGTTCGGCCCGGCCCTCGAAGCCTACCAGGAGATCCTGGAACGCTATCCGGACGCCCCTACTGCCGCTGAGGCCCGCTACGGCGTGGGCCGCCTGCACGAGGCGTGGGCCGAGGCCAGCGGCGAGCGCAGTCCCGCCCGCACCGACGCCAGCGCGCACTACGTGCAGGCCCTCAGCGCCTATCGCCGCTTTACCGAGGCACACCCCAACCACCCCTTCCTGCCCGACGTGCAGCGCCGCATCGGGCGGCTCGAACTGGACGTTTTCCACGACCCCGAC
>CBDUBO010000049.1:0-9914 GCA_965365405.1 uncultured Rhodothermales bacterium
GCGGGAGGATTCTGTGCTCAAAGGCATAAACCAGGGGGCGCCCGAGTCGAACGCGCTCAGCCTGTCCATCAACCCCGCCTGCGGGAGCGTCTCGCTCAGGTTGCCGTATTGCAGCCCCAGCGCCACGATGGGCAGCATGTAGAGGAGTTGCTGCGCCACCGTGGCCAGCACCAGGTAGGCCACCGCCCACGGCGAAGCATACGCGCTGAACGCCTGCATCGGGTCGCCCGACGTGAGCATCTGCACCTGCGTGAAGATGGTCATCGGAAGCTGGAAAATGCCGCCCAGAATGCCCGCCACGAGGGCCGTCACGAACAGCACGCCAAAGGTCTGCCAGAAGGCCGGGCGCACCACGTCCCAGGAGGCGCGGATGCCATCGAAAAACGCCCGGTCGTCGAGCACGTAAGCGGCCGACGTGAGGCTCAGCCGCGTACCCGCGTAGAAGAGGAAAACGATCCAGACGATGGTGCCCAGGCACGGGATGAGGTTTACCGGGGCCGTCGCGGCAAAGCCAATGAAGAGCAGGCCGGAGAAACCGAGAATGGGCAGAAAGTGGCGCGCCCCCGCCCGGAACGCTTCAGGCGCGGTGAACTGGCCCGGCCCGCGCACTTCGTGCAGCTTCATCACGCCCAGCACCACCACCTGCATCAGCACATAGGCGACGACGGAGAACACGCCGCCCAGCAGAAACATGGGCACCATCCGCACGAGGGCCATCGGGTCGGTTTCGAGCGTGCCCAGCGAGGAAAACAGACCCGCCATGTAGCGCCCGAAAAAAATGGCGGAGACAGCCGCCACCGGGGCCACGAAAAACAGGATGCCCTTGACGAGCACGCCCAGGTTCTGCTTGACGAAGGCGAACGTGGCGTTGAAGATCTCGCCGAAGTCGCGGCTCTGCCGGAGGTCAACCTTTGCAGGCGTCATGGCTGTTTACGGGTGAGGTGGCGCGGATAGAGGATGTAGTACCAGATCATGTACGCGAACGAAGCGGCGATAATCACGATGCTCAGCGCGGTGGGCATCTCGGTGTGGCGCGTCACGAAGCCTTCCAGGAGCGCGGCCGCGGCGATGGCGGGGACGGTGCCGAGAAAGATGAAGAGCGCCTGCCGCGCGCTGCGGCGGAACGCCTCGCCGCGCGGGTACGGCCCGGGAAAAAGCCAGCCGCTGCCCAGCAGCAGCCCCGCGCCTCCGCACACCACGATGGCCGGAATCTCCAGCGCGCCGTGAATCCAGATGGTCAGAAACGACTCGATGCCCACCTCCGGACTGTGCTGGAAAAAGAGATCCTGAAAGACGCCCACCATGATGCCGTTGTGGAACAGCACGAGCCCCGCGCCCACCGCCGTGAAGATGCCCGAGGCCACCGTCCACGCGGCCACGCGGAAGTTGTTGAAACCGATCTGGAGAAACATCACCAGCGGCCCGATTTCTTTGTACACCCCCATCGGATCGCCCTTTTCGATGTTTTCGAGCGTCATGTCCACGTAGCCGTCGCTCAGAATGAGGCGAGCAAACGTCTCGTCGTTGCGCGCCGACAGCACGCCCACGAGGGCGGCGAGCACAAAGAGTACGAGCGCGGCGAAAAGGTGGCGGTGGCCGGCACGCACCGCGAGCGGCACGTCGCGCGCGAAAAAGCGCCGGATGCGGCCGGCTTCCTCTTTCCGGTTTTTGTAGATGAGGTGGTAGAACCGCGCCGTCAGCTCGTTGAGGTAGGCGGTGGTTTTGCCGGCGGGGTAAAAGGTGCGCGCGTAGGAGAGGTCGTCCGTGAGCGCGATGAAGTGCGCCGCCAGTTCGTCCGGGTCGGCCCGCTGCGCGCCCTCGACCAGCGCCTCGGCGCGCTTCCACGCGTCTGAACGTTGCTGGAGAAAGTGGGCTTCGCGCATACCTTTGAGAGCTGTTTCCAAGATAACACCCGGCTCCCGCCCTGCCTCTCTCCATGCAGCACGTTGAAATCCAGACGGCCCAGAACGTCGCCCTTCAGTACGAGATCGCGGGCGCGGGCGACCGTATCCTGGCCTACCTCATCGACCTGTTCATCGCAGGCACCTACTTCATCCTGGCCATTCTCCTGCTCGTCGCCGTGGTGTCCGGCCTGGGCGTAGAGTCTTCCACGCTGGGTGTCGTTTTCTTTCTGATCATCTACACGCCGGTGCTGTTTTACCACCTGCTGTGCGAGGTTTTCCTGCACGGGCAGTCGCTGGGCAAAAAGGCGCGCAACATCCGCGTGATGCGGCTGGACGGGCGTGAGCCGACGCTGGGTAACTACATCTTGCGCTGGCTCTTGCGAGCGGTGGACATCGGGGTCGCCTCGGGCCTGGTGGGGCTGCTCTCCATTCTCGCCACGCGCCACTCGCAGCGCCTGGGCGACCTGGCGGCGGGCACCACGGTCGTCTCGCTGGCCAAGCGTCGCGACCTGCGCGAGACGATCTTTGCGCACACGCCTGCCGATTACCAGGTGCACTTTCCCCAGGTGGACCGGCTGGACGAAGCAGACATCGCGCTGACGAAAGAGACCTACAACCTGCTCGTTGCCGACGGGCGCACGCCGCGGGCCCGGCAGGCGGGCGAGCAGCTCAAACGCGGCCTGGAAGCGCGCATGGGCGTGGCTACGGGCCTGACGCCGCTCGAACTGGCGCGCACCGTGCTGCGCGACTACAACCACCTCCACGGCGTCGTCGAGTAGGGACGCGCGCAGGTATATGGTGATCGGGGCCGCAGAAGCGCAATCCATTGCGCCTTTACCCACGGCCAGGGCCTATTCCGCCTCTTCCTCGTCCACCATTTCGGAGACGTCCACCCCCTCCGGCGCGTCGAGGGCGGCGCGGATGCGGGCGGCGAACGCCTCGGTGGACGTGCCCGGCGCGAACGCGAGTTGCTGCGTGCTGCCGCGGTGGACGTAAAGCCAGTGGGCGAGCAGGCGCACCTCGTCAATCTCGCGCTTGAGGTAGCGCTCCGGTCGCGGCGGCTCCTCCCCGAAGTGCGCTGCCACGAAATCGTCCAGGCGGGCGTCGTCTTCGGGCAGGCGCGTTTCGGGCAGGGCCAGCGTGCCGGCGTGACGGCCGTAGCGGACGACGAATACCTGCTGCGTGCCCGGCACCTCGCCGGGCAGCACGATGGCCCCGTGGTGGTCGAGCACCGAAGCGGCCACCTCGCGCTGCCGCCCCGTCATGCGCTCCAGGGCGCGAATCCAATCGCGGCACTGGCCGGCCAGCTCGTACTCGCGCCGGGCGGCGGCAGCCGTCATGCTCTCGCGCAGCGTCTCGACAACGCCCGCCGTCTCCCCCAACAGGAAGGCGCGCACTTTTTCCACCTCCTCGGCATACGCGGCTGCAGGGGTGTCGCATGGGGCGAGGCAGCGCCCCATGGCCGCGTAAAGGCACCGCTGGCCGCGCCGGAAGAGGGGCTCGTCGCACTCGCGGAGGCTGAAAAAGCGGTTGATGACTTCGAGGACGACCTCGCCCTCGCGCCGCCCGGCGAGCGGCCCGAAATACTCCGCGCCGTCGTCGAGGATGTAGGGCGCGAGCGAGACGCGCGGAAACGGGGTGTCGCGTTCGAGCCGCACGAAGGGGCGGCTGCGGTAACGGCGGTCGGCGCGGTTGAAGCGGGGCTGTAGCTCTTTGATGAGGCGCGATTCGAGCAGGAGCGCGGACAGTTCCGAGCCTGTCTCCTTCCACTCGACGGCCCGGACGGCGTCCACCAGTTGCCGCAGCCGCGGTGGGTGCGCCTCGATGGCGGTGAAGTAGGTGCGGACGCGCGCGCGCAGGCTCTTGGCTTTGCCTACGTACACGACGGCCCCGGAGGCATCCTTCATGAAATAGACGCCGGGCCGGGTGGGCAATCCGTCGAGCACCTCACGGATGCGGGCCAGGTGGCGGGGCTCGCCTTTGGCGTGGAGGTAGCGCGTGTGCTGGTGGGCCAGCAACTCCTCCAGCGTCTCCGCCTCGTCGGTGAACTGGAGGTGAGCGATAAAGCGCAGCAGCACGTGCGCCGTTGCCTCGGCGTCGCCCAGCGCCCGGTGCCGCCCGTGGATAACGATGCCGTAGTGGTCGGCCACAGCTCCGAGCCCCTTCGAGCGTGCCCCGCGCAGGATGCGGCGGGCCAGGCGCAGCGTGCACAGCGTGCGGTTTTCGAGGGGCGGCAGGCCCAGCCGCGCTGCCTCAGCATCGAGAAAGCCGGTGTCGAAAGGGAGGTTGTGGCCCACCAGCACGGCGTCACCCACGAAGTCGCGGAAGGCGGGCAGCACGTCCGCGATGGGCGGCGCGCCCACGAGCGCGCCCGTCGTGATGCCGGTGATCTCGGTGATGCGGCGAGGAATGCTGCGGCCCGGCTGCACCAGCTGGCTGAAGCGCTCCGTGATCTGGCCGCCCACGACGCGCACCGCCCCGATCTCGATAATGCGATCCGTGGCCGGGTTGACGCCTGTGGTTTCGGTATCGGCAACGACGAACGTCGCGTCGCGGAGGTTCATGCGGGGCAATAGCTGTGGCTGCCCCAACGCCGAGCGCCCCTTCGGGTGCCCCGTTCTGTCAGCGCAACGTCTTGAGCTGCCGGTACTTGGCGGCACGGACGGAATCAGCCGGCAGCGTGTAGTCGTGGCCGAAGAGCGCGCCCTCCCACGAGCCGTATTGCGGGTTGGGCAGCATGATCCAGCGGCGCCCCCACAGCGTCTCGTTGCGGCTGTCGAGCCGCTCGCGCGCGGCCAGATCGGCGCGCTCGCCCGAAACGAAGTCGCCCAGGTTGTCCCCGAAATACAGCAGGATACGGTAACGGCTGCGTACGTGGGCACGGCGCGGCTCCTTGTCGCTCGTGTCCCACTCGGGCTTTTCGCCCCGCGTCAGCACCAGGTCGTCGAGCGGGTGCTCGGCGGCGATACCGTGCGCGCCCAGGTTGGCGAGGGTGGCGTTTTCCTGCTCCGCCGTCCGGTTGGTGAGAAAGACGACGAGGACGCCGCGCCGCTGCGCGTACTTGACGAACTCAGCCGCGCCAGGCACGATGTCCGCACCGGCAGACTGCACCCACTCATCCCACGATTCGGGCGTAAACACGCCGCCATCCTCAATCAGCCGCGCCTGATAGGCGCTGTTGTCGAGCACGGTTTCGTCCACGTCCATGACGACGGCGGGGCGCAGGGTGCCGTAGCCACCCGCGCGCCGCTGCGTGAGATCGGCCGTCCACGTGGTGTCGGCCATCGCATCATCCACGAGTTGCTGCGCCATGCGGTAGATACTCTGGGTGGTTGCGCCGTACTCGACCGAGGTCTGCGTCCACAGGACGGCGTGGAGGTTTTCGTGTCCCGGAACGGGGGATGCAGTGGCCTGCGCCGTGTCCGGCAACACGTCGGTTGCGACAGGTTCGACGCTGCGGCATCCGGCAAAGGCGACAAGTGCGAGGGCAAGGCTGAGTAAACGCATCAGGCGTGGGAAGAGGGGAATTGAGCGCCGAGCAGGGCGAGTTCGTCGGGGTCGTGGAAGGCGCGCAGGCGACCGCCGCCCCGTCGCAGGCGATCCAGGTCCACAACCGCGATGGTGCCTTTGCGCACCCGCGAGAGCGCTCCGGTGAGGTAGAAAATGACGGTTTCCAGGTCGGGCTGGTGGCCGACGAGCAGCACGTGGTCAGCGTCGGCCTCCCCGGCGGCGGCAAGGTAGGCGTCGGGCGAAGCGCCCAGCCCGATGCGTCCGTCCTCGACGGGCGTGAGGCCGAAGAGGGGCGCGATGGCCTCCGCCGTCTGGCGCGCCCGCAGCACGGGGCTGGTCACCAGCTTTTCGACGGGCCACGCCAGCACGCGCAGCGCGGCGACCTGCCCGGCCAGCTTTTCGCGCCCACGCGGCGTGAGCGCCCGGTCGCGGTCGGACTGTCCCGGCGCGGCGTCTTCGGCAATGCCGTGGCGCATGAGATAGAGGCGCATGGAAGTGAGGTTCAGAGTGAGCCTAAAGGCGTAGCGGGGCCGAAAGCTACGGCAGCCACGGCAGCGGAGGGCGCAATGAACTGCGCCCCTACGGCCATTTCGTTGACCATTGCCCATTGACCAAGATCCATCGACCATTTCGCCTCTCCCTTCTCCGAATCCCGCCTTTACGCGAATCTAACAATGGGTCGGAAGGGCGTTTTGTTATTTGAAAACTGCTTTTACCGCCTTTTCGAGACCATCTCCATGAACAAGATCACCGTCATTGGCGCGGGTAACGTGGGCGCGACCGTCGCCGACTGCATCGCCCGCAAGGACATGGTGGGTGAAGTCGTCCTCATCGACATCGTCGAAGGCCTGCCGCAGGGCAAGGCGCTCGACATGTACGAGGCCGCTCCCATCCACGGCTACGACACCCGCATCACGGGCACCAACGACTACGCCGACACCGCTGGCTCCGACATCTGCGTCATCACGGCCGGGCTCGCCCGCAAGCCGGGCATGAGCCGCGACGACCTGCTCGCCAAGAACGCGCAGATCGTCCAGAGCGTCACCGAGCAGTTCATGCGCCACAGCCCGAACGCCATCATCATCGTCGTTTCCAACCCGCTCGACGTGATGACGTACGTGGCCTACACCACGAGCGGCTTTCCTGCCGACCGCGTGATGGGCATGGCCGGCGTGCTCGACACGGCCCGCTACCGCGCCTTTATCGCGATGGAACTGGGCTGCTCCGTGCGCGACATCCAGGCGCTCCTCATGGGCGGCCACGGCGACACGATGGTGCCGCTGCCGCGCTACACCACCGTTTCCGGCATCCCGCTCACGCAGCTCATGGCCTCTGACACCATCGAGGCCATCGTCGAGCGCACCAAGGTAGGCGGCGGCGAAATCGTCAAGCTCATGGGCACGTCGGCGTGGTACGCACCGGGCGCGGCGGCGGCCGAGATGTGCGAGGCCATCGTCAAGGACAACGGCCGCATCCTGCCCTGCGCTGTGCTGCTCCAGGGCCAGTACGGGCTGGACAATCTCTACGTTGGCGCGCCCGCCCGGCTGGGCCGCAACGGCGTCGAAGAAATCCTCGAGGTCGAACTCGACGCCGCCGAGCGCGAACTGCTCGACCACTCGGCAGACGACGTGCGCAAGAACATCGCCTCGCTCGAACGCCTTCAGGCGCAGGGCTGAGCCGTTCGCGCCGCTGCGCATCCAGGGCCGCGCCCTCCGGGGCGGGGCCCTCTTTTTTGCCCGAACCCGCACGCTGCTGGCCCGTTGGCCCGCCGCTCCGCAAACCGCTCCGCCCGATGCAGTACCGCCTTCTCCTCTTTCTCTTGCCCCTGCTCACCCTCGTCGCCTGCGACAGCAACAACGAGCCGGAGGGAGAGATCGTGACCGAAGACCTCGTGGTCGGCACCGGGACCGAAGCCGCCGAAGGCTACTTCGTACAGTTCCGCTACGCGGGCAAACTGCAAGACGGCACCGACATCGGCACGGATTCGCTCGAAGTCGCGCTGGGCGACGGCTCGCTCATCGAGGGCCTCGAACGCGGGCTGCTCGGGATGCAGGAAGGCGGTCTGCGCCGCATCACCGTGCCGCCGGGCCTGGCCTTCGGGCGGCGCGGTACCGCCGAGATCCCGCCCAACTCGACGCTCGTCTTCGACGTGACGATGAAGCGCGTGGGCGGCAGCAACGGCCTCTACATCCAGGAAGTGCAGGCCGGCACCGGCGACGAGGCTGCGCGCGGCAACCTGGCCACCGTCGCCTACGTGGGCAGCCTGATGGATGGAACGGTGTTCGACCAGGGCAGCTTTTCCTTCACCATCGACGGCGGCGGCGTGATCGAAGGCTTCAACCGGGGTGTGAAGGGCATGAAAATGGGCGGCAAGCGCCTCGTCATCATCCCGCCGTCGCTGGGCTACGGTAGCCGCTCCACGGGCAGCATCCCACCCTTCAGCACTCTCGTCTTCGAGATCACGCTGACGCGCGTGGTGAAGTAGCCCGCTACCGCACGCTGCCCTTCTCAAACACGAGCAGGTGCTGCTGGGGCAGCACGTTCAGGTTTTCGCGGAAGCGCAGGCCCACGGCCTCCATCTCGTGCCGCACCTGCGCCTCCGTCATGCGGTGGAGCGGCTTGATGCCGATGGTCTCGTCCTCCCCCCGGTACTCGACAAGCACGAGCCGCCCGCCCGGCACGAGGGCACGGGCAATCTGCTGCACCATCTCACGCGGAAAGGAGAATTCGTGGTAGGCGTCCACGATGAGGGCCATGTCCACGCCTTCTGCCGGCAGCGCCGGGTCCTGCTCCGAACCCAGCACGGTTTCGACGTTGGTGAAACCGAGCGAATCCGTGCGGGTGCGCAGGATCTGGAGCATCTCGGGCTGGATGTCCACGGCGTACACCTTGCCTTCGGGCACGCGCCGGGCCAGGCGGAAGGTGAAAAAGCCCGTCCCCGCGCCGATGTCCGCCACGATAGACGCCGAGTCGAGCTGAAGCGCGGCGATGACACGGTCGGGCAGTTCGGTGTCCACGCGGCTGGCGCGTTCGAGCCACTCGGCCCCCTCGTGCCCCATCACGCGGGCGATTTCGCGCCCCATGTACACCTTGCCGATGCCGCCTTCGCTGGGCACGCGAAACGTGTAGTGCGCATCTGCCGCTTCAGGACTGACGCGGCAGACCGCCCCGAGCAGGGCGAGCGTGAAGACGGTGGCGAGAAAGGCGGCGGACCGCGTTTTGGATTGCGCAGCGGCAGGCATCGCGTGTAGGTTGAACAGGCGGATAAACTTAAACCGTCCATCACGCACAACCGTCCGGACCCGGTTATTTTGACGACTCTTCCGTACCGTTCTTCGCATCCCATGCGATTTTTCTTTCTGGGCCTCGTGTTGCTGCTCGCTGCACTGCCCACCGCCGCGCAGGTGCCTTTTGAAGAAGCCACCGTGGACGTGGGCAACGTGGGGCTGACGCTCACCAACGCGGGCTTCATCGGGCGCTCCAACGTGCGCAACAACCCGACGGGCGCACCCTCTTTCGAGTACCCGCTCAACTCGGGCGTCGAGCACCTTTTCGAGGCCGGCCTGTGGGTCGGCGCCGTCCGCGCCGACGGACTCGTAACCGTCCGCAGCGGGGCCATCACGTCCAGCGCGGGCTACCGTGCCGGCGCGCAGGGCTACGAGTTCGCCTCCGTGGCCCCCTTCACGCAGCGCTCGTCCCTGCCGGAATCTCCGTTTTTCACGCCCCAGGCCATTTCGCACCAGGATTTGCTGACGGCGTACGTGGACACGGCCCGTCTGGTACCGGGCACCGTGACGCCCTACCCCGACTTCGCCGAACGACTCGGCATCAGCGTTTCGCAGGTGTCCTACGCCTACAACTTTCCCTTTGCGGAGAGCTTCGCCATCGTCACGTTCAACATCGTCAACACGAGCGGGACGGCGTGGGACAGCGTGTACGTCGGCCTCTACCACGACCTCGTCGTGCGCAACGTCAACACGACGACGGAGACGGGCGGCGCTTTTTTCAACAAGAACGGGCTCGGCTACCTCGACTCGCTCCAGACGACCTACGCCTTCAATGCGGGGGGGCCTGAGCAGACCGTCAACACCTACGGCGCGATTTCCTTTCTGGGCGCGCAGTGGCGCGATCCGGCCACGGGCGAAAAGCTCTTCTTCCACCCCAACGTGGCCGACGAGTACCAGCAGCGCGGCCTGCCTGCGCCCCAGGTGAACCCGCGCTGGTGGCTCTTCAGCGGCGCGACCGACCCCGACCTGAGTCGCCCTACGGACGACTTCGACCGCTACCGCCGCATGGGCACGCCCTACCCCGACCCCGATGCCTACGGCTCGGACGCCCAGTACCGTGCCGCCCGGACGCAGTTCTTGGAGACGTTGCGCACGGGCGGACAGAGCGGCCAGGGCAACTGGATCGGCATGACGGCCTCGGGGCCGTACCGCCGCGTGGCGCCGGGCGATACGCTGGCCGATGATCGCGACATGGGTGAGCGCCGGTTGGAAC
>CBDUBO010000050.1:0-9902 GCA_965365405.1 uncultured Rhodothermales bacterium
GGTAGTCCATGCGGTCGGTGTACGGCATGAACTCCTGGTACGTCTTGTGCTCGGCGATTTTCTCGGTGCCCCGGTGCAGGTAGCCGATGTCGAGCACGCACTTGTCGATGCGCTCGCCGTCGAGCTTGACGACGGCGCGCAGCACGCCGTGCGTGGCCGGGTGCTGCGGCCCGATGTTGAGCACCATCTCGTTTTCGAGCGGGTCGGAGAGGGGCGCATCGCCCTTCGGGGGCAGCGCGACGGCTCCATCACCGCCCGCGCCCGTGCTGCGGCGCGCTTCGAGCCAGGCGTGCTTGCTCTCCAGGCGCTTGTAGAGCGCCTCTTGGTGGCGCGGCCAGAATGTGAAGACGTTTTCGTCCTCGGCGAGCGTGGCAGGGGAGGCGATGGTGGAGGCGATGCTCATGTCAAGTGTCGAATGGCGAGTGTCGAGTCGAACGGATACCGTCCGGGGTAGGGGCGCGATTAATTGCGTCCCTACGTCATCTCTCAACCTCTCGTGTTTCCTGGTAGCTCTTGATGGTGGGTGAGCCGTGCGCGGCGGGGAATGGGTCGAGGTTCAGGTCGCCGCCGGGCTCCTGGGCAGGTAGGGGAAGCGACCCCGGAATGCCCAGCAGCGGGAATTCCTTGCGTAGCGGGAAGTACGCGAAGTCCTCCGGCATGTACATCCGGCGCAGGTCTTCGTGGCCCTCGAACTGGAGGCCGAACATGTCGAACGCCTCGCGCTCGTTCCAGTCGGCGCTTTTCCAGACCGACGTGACGCTGGGCACGGTCAGATCACTTTCGTCCACGCGCACTTTCAGGCGCAGGCGCTTCTGCCCTTTAAGCGAAACAGCGTTGTAGAACACCTCGAAGCGATCTTCGTCGGTAAAGCGGTCGATGCCGCCCAGATCGCACAGGTAGGTAAAGCCCAGCGCGTCGTGGAGAAAGCGGGCCACGTCCACGATGCGCGCCTTGGCCACGCGCACCGTCGTTTCGCCCGCATACTCACTCACCTCCTCAACAGCCTCTCCGAACTGCCCGCGCAGCGCCTCAACCACATCGGGCACCTGCGTCGTCTTTTTGACGTGTGGGTTGGGAGGGGCGAGCGGGGTGGGCGCGTCTACCGGGGTAAACTGGAAAGGCAGCGTTTCGGGCATGGCAGCGTTCGGATGGACGATTTCGGATTCTGTCGAAAGGGATCAGGCTGCGTTTTTCGCTTCCGAAATCCGCAGTCCCAGATCCGAAATCGGGCTCACTGTTCGTCGTAGAGTTCGGCGGGCGTGACGATGCGGCCGCCCTGGGGCGCGATGACGCGGGGCGCCTCGAAGGCCTGCTTTTCCCGGTCTTTGCCGAACACATAGTCCTGCGAGACGGAGTATTCGTTGCGGATCTTCTCCTGGATGTCCATGAGCGCGTGGATGACGGCCTCGGGGCGCGGCGGACAGCCGGGGATGTAGACGTCCACGGGCAGGAAGTTGTCGCAGCCCTGGACGACGCCGTAGCAGCGGTGCATACCGCCTGTCGAGGCGCACGCGCCCATGGCGATGCACCACTTGGGGTCTGCCATCTGATCCCACACGCGGCGGATGGCGTGGGCCATTTTGTAGGACACCCAGCCGGCCACGATCATCAGGTCGGCCTGGCGGGGGGAGAAGCGCATGGCCTCGGCCCCGAAGCGGGCCACGTCGTACTTGGGCGCGGCAAAGGCCATCATCTCGATGGCGCAGCAGGCCAGGCCCATGGGCATGGGCATGAGCGAGTTGGAGCGCGCCCAGTTGACGACGGCGTCCACGCGCGTGGTGAGGTAGCCCTCTTGTAGAGCGGTTTCGAGCGGCATTTCAGGTGCGGTAGGTGCGGTGGGGCGTACCCCGGCAGCCGGGGGCGGTTTCTAATGGTCAATGGGCAACGTTCAATTGTCAAGGGTCAATAAGGGAGAAAACGCTACGTCTCCGTTAACCATTGACTATTGACGAATTGCTCATTGACCATTCTCAAAACTCCAGGCCACCTTTCTTGATGTCGTACACGAGCCCGATGGTGAGCACGGCGATAAAGAAGAGTATGATGGCGAGTACGCCCAGCCCCGCCCCAGCGTCGAGGAAGTCGTAGTAGGCGACGGCCCAGGGGTAGAGAAAGACCACTTCCACGTCGAACACGATGAAGATCATGGCGACGAGGTAGAACTTGACCGAGTAACGGTCGCGGGCGGTGCCCACGGGGTCCATGCCGCTTTCGTACGCCTTCTTCTTGATCACGTTGGGGCGCTTGGGCCCCAGGATTTCGGCGCCTTTGAGCAGCGTCATGGACAGCCCGGCGGCCATCACCATCATGAGGAAGAGGGGGACGAATTCGGCCAGCATGGAGGAGCGGGGAAAGGTGAAAGCGCGGAAGACGGGCCAGGGAAACTACCGAAGGGGTCGGGGCGCGTCAACGGAAGCCGGAAAGGGCTGGGGCAAGATGCGGCGAAGATGCGTCGCCTGTGCGGCTGGTGCGCTCCGCATGCCCGCGTGAAGGGGCGCGTAAGGGTAGGTTAATAAATCATCTCTCAGCCCGGACTTCACGCAGGGGGTGCGGGAGGGGGTGGTAACTTTGTAGTCGTCATCAGGCAACTCCTCTGGTTTCCCAGCCGGAGGTTCACGCTAATCCATCCCATCCCTCCCATGAACCGAACTCTTCGGTGCATTCTCGCGCTTGCCATCGCCGCCGTGTTCGGCGGCGCACCGGCCTTTGCGCAGGTCGTCACCACGTCCGCCATCAGCGGCAAGGTGACCGATGCCAACGGCGAAGGGCTGCCCGGCGTCAACGTCGTGGCCGTCCACGTGCCTTCTGGCACCAACTACGGCGTGGCCACGCGCCTGGACGGGCGCTACAACCTCCAGGGCCTGCGCCCCGGCGGGCCGTACACGCTCACGCTTTCCTACATCGGCTTCCGCACCGAGCAGATCACGGGCGTCGAGCTGTCGCTCGGCCAGGATCTCACCATTGACGTGACGCTCCAGGAAGCCTCTCTCCAGGCGGGCGAAGTGGAAGTCGTCAGCGACCGCAGCGGCGTGATCAACCCCGACCGCACAGGCGCGCAGACGAACATCAGCCGCGAGCAGATCGAGCGGTTGCCCACGGTGAACCGCTCCATCTCGGACTTCACCCGCCTCAACCCGCAGTCCACGGGCTTCAACTCGTTTGCGGGCCGCAACAACCTCTACAACAACATCTCCATCGACGGGTCGGTGTTCAACAACGTGTTCGGCCTGTCGAGCGAAGTCGGCGGCCAGACGCGCGCCCAGCCCATTTCGCTCGACGCCGTCGAGCAGATTTCGGTGGACATCGCGCCCTACGACGTGCGTCAGGGCTCGTTCACGGGCGCGGGCATCAACGTCGTCACGCGCTCGGGCACGAACCTCTTCCGGGCGTCGGCCTATTCGTACATCAAGAACGAAGGGCTCGTCTCCGAGAAAGTGGCCGGCGACGACGTGACGCCGGTGGACTTCTCGGAGCGCCAGTCGGGCCTGAGCGTGTCGGGGGCCATCATCCCCAGCAAGCTGTTCTTCTTCGTCAACGGTGAGTACCGCCGCCGCGTGGATCCGGGTGCGACGTTCCGCCCGCGCACTTCGGCGGGCGACACCGGGGCCGATGTGGCCGCCGTGGACCGCGCCGTGCTCGAGCAGATCGCCAGCGCCGTGCAGAGCAAGTACGGCTACAACCCGGGCTCGTTCGACCCTTACGACCTGGACTCGGGCAGCGAGAACCTGACGGCCAAGCTGGACTGGAACGTGTCGCCCAAGCACCGCGCCTCGCTGCGCTTCAACTACCTCAACTCGAACCGAGACGTGCCCGTCTCGAACTCGAGCTCCATCGGCGGACGCCAGAACAGCCAGAACACCGTTCCCTTTTCGAGCGCGAACTACGTCATCAACAACGACGTGATCTCGCTCATCGGGCAGGTCAACTCGACCTTTGGCAACCGCTACGCCAACCAGTTCACGGCGGGCTACACGGCGCTCCGCGACAGCCGCGGCACAGGTTCGCCCAGTGCCTTCCCGCTCATTGATATTCTTCAGCCGGGTGGAAGCAACACGCTCACGGCGCTTGGCTATGAGCCATTCACGGCCAATAACGTGCTGGACACCGACGTTTTCCAGATCTCGAACAACTTCTCGGCTTTCCTCGGTCGCCACACGGTGACCGTGGGCACGTCGAATGAGTTCTACTCGTTCTCCAACGGCTTCACCCCCTGGTGGAACGGCTACTACCAGTTCCGCTCCGCCGAGGACTTTCTCGCCCACATCAACGCGCCCAACCCCGCGGCCCCCGGCGTGCCGCAGCCGCGCGAGTTCCGCATCCAGTACTCGCTCACGGGCGGCGTGCCGTTTGCCGAGGTGAGCGCGGCCCAGGTGGGCTTCTACGTCCAGGACGAGTGGCGCGCCCTGCCCAACGTCAAGCTGACGGCGGGCCTGCGCGTGGACATGCCCATCTTCACGAGCGACCTGGCCACCAATGACGCCGTGGCCGCCCTTTCGTTCAACGGCGGCGAAAAGCTCGACACGGGCAAGTTGCCCGATACGGTTCCGCTCTGGAGCCCACGCCTCGGTTTCAACTGGGACGTGATGAACAACCGCCAGCTTCAGGTGCGCGGCGGCACGGGCATCTTCACGGGCAAGATTCCGTTCGTGTGGGTGTCCAACCAGGCTTCCAACAGCGGCCTGACGCTGGGCGAAACGCGCGTCTCGGCACCGTCGAGCCAGGCCAACAACTCAGGGTACGTGCTCTGCGCGCCGGGAACGGGCGGAACGGGCCAGCCGGCCTGCCGCCAGATTACGTTCGACCCGAACCGCGAGACGTACCTGCCGGACAACCCGACGGCGCCCCCCACCGTGCTCATCAACACGACGGCGGACGACTTCAAATTCCCGCAGGTGTGGCGCACGAACGTGGCTGCCGATGTGCGCCTCCCCTTCGACTTCGTCGCCACGCTTGAGGGCATCTACTCGAAGGACCTCAACGCGGTCTTCCACCGTGATGCGAACCTGAAAGACGCAGTGGGCACTTTTGCCGGCGTCGATGACCGCCCGCGCTTCTCGGGTAGCTCGTCGGCCAACCGCATCAACTCCAGCGTCACCAACGCCATCGTGCTCGACAACACGAGCAAGGGCTACCAGTACCTGCTGACGGGCCAGTTGGAGAAGACGTTTACCGCTGGCCCGCTCGACGGGCTCTTCACGCGCTTCTCGTACACGACGGGCGAGGCCAAAGACCTCACCTCGTCCACGAGCGCAATTGCGGCGACGGCGTACTTCAACAACCAGATCTACACGAACCCGAACGACCCCGTGCTGGGGTATTCGGCCTACGACCAGCGCCACCGCGTGGTGGGCGTGGGCGCGTACCGCCTGGAAACCCTCGGCTTCTCCGGCACCACGGTTTCGGTCATCTGGACGGGTGGATCCGGCGCCAACTACTCCTACACGTACGGCGGCGACATGAACGGCGACGGGATTTCGGGCAATGACCTGATCTACATCCCCCGCGATGCGAGCGAGATCCGGCTCGTCAAGGCAAGCAGCGATCCGCGCACGATCGAGCAGATCTACGCCGACCTCGACGCTTACATCGCGCAGGATCCGTATCTGAGCGAGAACCGGGGCAGCTACGCCGAGCGTGGCGGGGCGCGGGCTCCGTGGGTCAACCGCATTGACGTGGGCCTCAAGCAGGAGTTCTTCTTCCGGGCTGGCGGTCGCCGCACGGGCCTCGAACTCTCGTTCGACCTCATCAACATCGGCAACCTGCTCAATTCGGACTGGGGCGTCGTCGAGCGGCCCATCACGACGAGCCCGCTGTCTGCGGCTGGCAACGTGACCGAGAACGGACAGATCTTCCCGACCTTCCGCTTCGACCAGCGTAGCGGCGCGGCGCTGGCGGAGACGTTCACGCCCGACGTGGACCTGTCCTCGCGCTGGCAGGCGCAGTTTGGCCTCAAGCTGACCTACTGATCGCGCAGGACGACGCAACGCAGGGCCGCGCTTCCGACCGGGAGGCGCGGCCCTTTTCATTGATGCGAGCGGCTGGCACGAACGCGGCCCGGCCGGGCGTTGGTATCAGACCAACCTGTTTCGCTATGCGCTTTTCCGCTCTGCTGCTCCTGCCTTTGCTTTTCGCCTGCGCCGCGCCGCGCAGCCTTCCCCTTGCCGACGCCATGCTGGGCGAGTGGCAACTCGTCTCGCTCGAAGCCAACCGCGGGCTCACCGCGCTGCCGGACACGCACCCCGTCACGCTGCGGCTGTCGCAGGGGTTCAACCAGAACCTGAGTGGGCGGGCGTTTGTGAACCAGTACAGCGGCACGGTGCGCGTGGGCGAGAAAGGAAGCGTCACCGAGCGCCCCATCATCGTCTCCACACGGATGGCGGGCCCCACGCCGCTCATGGACCTGGAAGCCGAGTACTTCCGGCGCTGGGAAGAAGCGGCGCGCCTGGCCGTGCAGGGCGACCAACTGGTCGTGTACAGCAGCAGTGGGCAGGTCATCCTGCGCTTCGAGCGGCAAACGTAGAAGCGCACTGCGCTCCTGCCTGCTGTATGCTCCTACCGCGCCGGGGCCGGGTGGCGCTGCAACGCGCGCCCGGTCTGCTCCACCTCTTCCATGAGCCGGAGCAGGTTGCCGCCCAGGATTTTGCGCACGTCCTCTTCCGAGAAACCGCGCCGGAGCAGTTCGTAGGTGAGGTCGGGCAGGCGCGACACGTCCTCCAGTCCCGCGGGCAGGTCGAACACGCCGTCGAAATCCGAGCCCAGGCCCACGTGATCCACGCCCGCGATTTTTACGGCGTGCGCGATGTGGTCGGCCACGTCTCCCAGGCGCGCACCCGGCAGCCCGCGCGCCGCTTTGACGCCGTAGACCACGTTCCAGTAGTTCCACAGGTTGCCCACGCGCCCGCCCATGCGCTGGTGCACGTCCTCCATCACCGCCGGCGTCAGGTTGGGGTTTACCATGCCGTCGAAGAAGTTGATGAGGATGACGCCGCCGTTTTGCGCAAGGGCCCGCAGCATCTCGTCGGAGGCGTTGCGGACGTTGTCTACCAGGGCGCGGCAGGACGTGTGCGAGAGCAGGACGGGCGCCTGCGAAAGGCGCAGCACGTCGAAAAAGGTGCTGTCGGACGTGTGCGAGGCGTCCACGATCATGCCCCGCCGGTTCATCTGCGCCACCATGCGGCGGCCCAGAGGGTTGAGGCCGTTCCAGCGCGGCGGCGACTGCGAGGCGTCGGCCCAGGTGTTCGTGTTGATGTGGGTGAGCGTGACGTAGCGCACGCCCCGTCCGTAGAGCGAATCCACAAGGGTCGGTTGCCCGGCGAGGGCATGGCCGCCTTCGAGGCCCATCAAAAAGGCCCGTCTTCCTTCCCCAGCGATGCGCCGCACGTCGGCGGCTGAAAAAGCCATCTCGGCCTCTGGCGTGGCCGCGACCTGTCGCGTGGCTACGTCAGCAAGGCGCAGCGCGTGGGCAAAGGCGCGTGGGCCTTCGCCCATCCCGGGCGGCACATAGAGGCTGAGAAAAGCCGCGTCGAGGCCGCCTTCCTTCATGCGCGGCACGTCCACATGCCCCTGCCGCGGCGTGTGCTTTTCGCCGATGCGGTAGCCGCGCTCCAGCATGAGCGTGGGCGTGTCCACATGCCCGTCTATGACGATGCTGCCAAAGTGGAGGCGCTGCGCCCGAACCCGCAGACTGTCGGCGGGAGCAGGGCTGCCGGAGGGCGCGGGCTGCGCGGCCACAGCCAGAGGAGGGAGCGCGGCGGAAAGCAAAGCGATCAGCAGCAGAAAACGGCAGAAGGCCAAAGGGGATGGGGGTAAATGTTTATGTAAAACATGCACTTAGGCTTTCAGGTCGGAACGCTCTGGTAACGATATGCGCCTGGGCAATGAGCGGGCAGAAGATCGGTTGGCGGATAGACGGGACAACACCTAAACTGTATGCGATGGAGGATTGTGGCCTCTGCCCGACCGGATTTCCCTACCTCCTGTTTCTGCTTCCCAGACCTTTATGACGCTCACCCCTATGCGCTCTTGCTCCGCTTTTTTGCTCTCTGCCCTGCTGCTTTTCGGCGTCGCCTGCGACAGCGGCGATAGCGTATCGCGCCTTGACGTAGGCGGCACGTATACCGTTTCGACGTGGACGTTCAAGCCCACGGCGGCGGTGCTGCCGCAAGAAGACGTAAAAGCCCGCCTCGACCAGGGCGTGACCCAAGTGACGCTGGCCTCCGGACGCGAGTCGTACTCGTTCACCTTCGGCTTTCCCGGTGCCAACGGCGTCGAGACGTACATCATCGCGGGGGGCTACGACACCGAGGGAGATAACCGCGTCGTCCTTGACTTCGGCGAGAAGAACCGCGACCGCCGCCGCCTGCTGCTGCCGCAGAAAGTCCGGTTCACCTTCGACGAAGCCACCGGCGTGCTCTCTTTCGACGGCACCATTTCGGGCGTCAACCTGGAAGACTACGACCCGGCCAAGTACGGCGGCAGCGGCCTGACCGACGTGAACGGCCGCCTCAACGTCGTCCTGACGCGCCGGTAGGTTTTCGCCGTCCGCGTCTCTTGCCCCTTGTCTCATCTGCTCGCCCCTATGAAGTCCTTTTCTACTGCGTCTGTCCTTCTGCTCCTTCTGTTTCTGCTACCCATCGGGGCGCAGGCACAGGTGACGGGCATCTCCTACACCGCCGCGCCCGTCGGGCTGCGCACGTTTTACGACCGCAACGCTGGCCTCTCGGACAGCTACACCTACGGCGGGATGCTGGGCTTCGGCTTCGGCGAATACCTCGAAGTGGGCGGCGAGTACCTGCGCAGCTACGACACCGAAACCGACTTTTCGGACTTCAAAGCCGATGCACCCGTGCAGGCGCTGCTCGAACAGCTTCCCGACCGTGACGTGAACGTGGAGCGCTACGGGGGCCGCCTGCGCCTCAATATCGGACGGACGGGGCTGCTGCCGTTCGTGTCGTTCGGCACGGGCGTCATCCGATTCGACCCCGAAGGCACCAAGGCCACGGAGTCCATCTACCTCGACGCCGGCGCGGGCATCACGTTCTCGTTTGAAGACCGCTACACGTTCACCGTCGAAGCTACGCGCATGGGCTACCGCTACAGTCCGTACGCCACATTCGGGCTGGGCAGTAATCCTGTGGACGAGAATGGCAATCCGCTCCAGTTCGGCGAGGCGGACTTTCCCATCCGCACCGTCTACAACACCAACGTGCGGGCCGCGCTGCGCCTTTACCTGGGCGGACGCGGGCGCGGCGAGATGAGCGACGTGGACCGCGCCATCGCCGACCAACTCACCGGGCGTCCACGCGTGTACCTCCAGCCTTTCTACGGGCGCATCGACTTCAACGGCAAGCTGGGTAGCTTTCCCGACCAGCAGCCTGTTTCGGGCGTCAACGCGGGCATCGACCTGGGGCCGTTCGTGGGCTTGCGCGGCTTCTACTGGCGCGCCACCGACGAGGACGCACTTTTTGAAGGCAGTCCCATCGAGTTCAGGGATATGCAGTTCTACGGCGGCGAACTCAACCTCCGCTTTGCCTCGTCGGGGCTGGGCACCGGCCTGACGCCCTACGTCATCCTGGGCGGTGGCTACATGAACGTGGATAAGGACTACGAAGCCGAGGACGTGTTCGTCGCGCCCGACAGCCGCTTTTTCGCCAGCGGCGGCGTGGGCGTGGACCTGCCGCTGACGAGCAACTTCCGCCTCAACCTGAATGCGCGCAGCCTGCTCATGAGTGACCAGGACATTGACGATGTGGCCACGCCGAGCAGCATCTACGGTTCGTGGATGTACGGCGCGGGCATCGAGTTCAGTCTGGGCGGCGGGGGATCGGCCAGGGACGTGGCCGCTCAGGAGCGCGAGCACCGGCAGCGGCAGATGAGCGAGGCCGAAATGGAGATCGAGCGCC
>CBDUBO010000051.1:0-9589 GCA_965365405.1 uncultured Rhodothermales bacterium
GAGCCACACGACAACCGTCTGCCGGAACGAGCCGATCATGACGCCCACGCCGATGGTGGCCGCCACGGCCACGGCGAGGGCAGCCACGGCCACCGCCACGCGGCTGAGGTTGGCTTCGAGACCGCCCGCCGCCATGCGCCCCAGCGGCCCGGCCACGCGCCCGGCCAGCGGCCGCACGCCCCGCGCAAACAGGGCCACGGCGGCGGGCACGACCAGCGCGAAGCCCAGCAGCACGGCCAGCAGCGCGGTGTAGCTGAAGGCCAGCGAGGCGACCGGCATCACCAGCGCAGCGCCGCCCAGCGCCATCAGCCCTGCACCGACGCCGGTGAGCAGGGGCAGGCGGCGGCGCAGCGCCGTCTCCGACTCCGACCGCCGCAACACGGCCAGCACCGGCGTCTGGGCCGCTTCGCGCGCTGGCAGGAAGGCCGCTCCGAGCGTGGCGGCGAGGCCCAGGAGGGCACCCTTCGCCAGCGTCCACGCGCCCACATCGCCGCCGCGCACGGCGACGCTCACATACAGATCGTTAATGGTCTGCGCCACGAGCCGCACCATGCCCTGCCCCAGCACGACGCCCAGCAACAGTCCCAGCGCCGTCCCCACAACGCCGACGGCGAAGGCCTCGCCCATGACCAGGCGGAACACTTCGCTGCGCTGTACGCCCATCGCCCGAAGCCGCCCCAGCAGCTGCCGCCGCTGCACGACGGAGAACGTGGTGGTGTTGTACACGAGAAACGTGCCCACGACGAGGGCCAGAAAGCTGAGCGCGGCCAGGTTGAGGCGGAATGCCTCCGTCATCTTGCTCAGCGCCTCGGTGCGCGCCGCAGGCCGCTGCACGCGCACGCCGGGCGGCAGCAACCCTTCGATCTCAGCCAGCCGCGCCGGGTTTTCCACCATCAGGTCGATGCGCGAAAGGCGGCCTTCCAGGCCCAGCACCTGCTGCGCCGTCGCCACGTCGGCCACGATCAGGTTTTCGAGCGCCCGCGCCGCCCCTTCGTCTGCCACGCTGAGCAGGGCCGCCACGCGCAGCACGTGCCGTTGCCCTTCGTGCCACACGCCCAGCGTGTCGCCGGGGGCCACGCCCAGCCGGGCGGCGGCAGGCGGCGAGAGGAAAACCGTTCGGGGTGTCGCCATGAACAGCGACAGTTCGATGCCTTCGGAGGTGAAGGCGCGGAAGGGCGCGTCGGCGAGCGGGTCGAGGCCGAGAAGGGTCATCACTTGCCGCCGGGCGCGCACGTTTCCTTCCACGATGGGTGCCGTTTCGCGGAAGCCCGCCTGCCGCAGCGTGCTGTAGAGCGCGGAGGGGAGCGTTCCGCCTGCTCCGACAAGCTGGTGCGTAGCGCGCCCCGCGACGGTTTCGGTGGAAGCCTCGAAGGCGCGTGTCGCCCGGCTGTTGGCCACATCCACCGCCACCACGACGGCCACGCCGAGCGCCACGCCGACGAGTGAGAGCAGCAGCAACCACGGATGCTGGAGCAGATAACGGGCGCTTGCGCGGGTAAGCATGGTGCGTAGTGGATTGACGCGCGACCGCGCTTCGGTTGTCGTTGTGAGCAGGTCGTATGTACGAGGGGCAAGTCCACCTGCGACGCGGGCGTTCAGCACCCGTCAGCGAACAGACGCAGAGCGCCCCAACCGCCGACGAGCACAGCGAGTCCCCTTCACGCCACCAGCGCGTCCGGCCCCTCCACCACGCGGCCTTTGCGCAGCGTCAGCACGCGGTCGGCGTGGCTGGCGAGGCTCCGGTCGTGGGTGACGACGATGAGGGTTTTGCCCATCTGCCGCACCAGCGCGTCCAGCAGATCCACGACGCGCTGGGCGGTGTCGAAGTCGAGGTTGCCCGTCGGCTCGTCGGCCAGCACGAGGGCCGGGTCGTGCGCGAGGGCGCGGGCAATGGCGACGCGCTGCTGCTCCCCGCCGCTGAGGCGGTCGGGATAGGTGCGTGCCCGATCCGCCAGCCCCACCTTTTCGAGCAGGGCTTGCACCTTCTCCTCCGCCCCGCGCTCCTGCCCCGTCAGGCTCAGGGGAAGCTGCACGTTCTCGGCCACGGTAAGCGTGGGGATGAGGTTGAAAGACTGGAAAACGAAGCCGACGTGGCGGCGGCGAAACAGCGTCCGCTCGCGCTCCGAGAGCGCCGTCAGGTCGGTGTCGCCAAACAGCACGCGCCCAGTGGTGGGCAGGTCGATGCCCGCGATGAGGTTGAGCAGCGTGCTCTTGCCCGACCCACTGCGTCCCAGCAGGACGACGAATTCGCCGGGCGCGATGGTAGCCGACACGCCTGAGAGCACTGTGTGCACGTCGTCGCCCTCGCGGAATTGACGGGAGAGCTTTTCGAGCACGAGTGAGGCAGCGTTCACGGGCAGAGCAGGGGTAGCGTTGCCGCCCCCTACGCCCTACCCTGCCGCCTGTCCCACCGCACCGCCTAATTGCCGGGTTTTTAGCTTAACGCGCCCAGACCCGCACGATGGCTCCCACGATGGCCCTGCGGCCTTCGCCCGCGGGCGGCGTCACGGTGCGCTGGCCGGGGGCTGGCGGATGCACCGAGGCCGGGATGGCCTCGCCACGCAGCGCGGCCTCGCCCAGCCGCGCGTTGTTGATGGAGAGCGCCAGCACACGCGCCGCCTCCTGGTCGGCGTGGAAGCCCATCGAGTTCTCGGCCTCGATGAAGTCAGCCAGGAACTGCGCCCGGCGCTGGTAGCGACGTGCCAGCGTCAGGTTGGGGTTGGTGCTGTCGGCGCGGGCCGCCGCCGCGATGCCGCGCGTGAGCTGGAGCGTGGCGTCGATGGCGATGTTGCGAAGCTGGTAGGTGCGGTCTTGGATGGTGTGGACCCGCTGCTGAAGCTCTTCCTCGCTGGCGCGGTGGCACGTCTGGCACGCCGCGTTGATGTTGAGCAGAGGGCTGCGCACCCAGTGGTCGGACACTTTCATGGCCCCCTCGCGCTTGTAGGGCATGTGGCAGTCGGCGCACGTGACACCCGACCGGGCGTGGATGCCCATGCTGTAGAGTTCGAACTCGGGGTGCTGCGCCTTCAGCGTGGGCGCGCCGCTGACGGCGTGCGTCCAGTCCTTGAAGTCCACCTCTTCGTAGTAGGACAGGATGCTGTCCGCCTGCAAGCCCTTTGCCCACGGGTACGTGAGCCGCTTTTCTGATCCCTTGAAGTAGTACTCGACGTGGCACTGGCCGCACACGAACGTGCGCATCTCCTGCCGGGTGGCGTCGCGGTTCACGTCGTAGTCCGCTACGCCCTGCGATGCCTTGAGCGTCTTGATGCCTTCGAGAAAGCCGGGGCGCGTTACGCGCAACTGCATCGTTTCGGGGTCGTGGCAGTCAATGCACGCGACGGGGTGGCTGGCAAGCTGGCGCGCTTCCGAATAGGGCATCTGGTTGACCTTCTCGAAGCCTGCGATCAGGTCGCCATCACCCGCCTTTTTGTAAGGCACATAGACGGAGGCGTGGCAGTGCAGGCACGTGCCCGGCTGCTTGGCCACGATCTGGCGCTGGGTAAAGATCTGGTCTTCGAGCATGTAGGCGTGGCCGCGCTCCTCCCGGAAGTCCTTGGCAAAGGCGTAGCCCGCCCAGAACTCGCGCAGGCGCGGGTCTTCGTCGAGACGCGAGCCCGATACCGTCGTGCGCGGGTCGGTGTCCGTGGAGTCGTGCGGGAACGCCTCGCTGCCGCCAAAGCGCGTCCGCGTCATGTCCACCGTTTTGAGGTAGTCGTCGTACTGGAGCGGAAAGTTCTTGCCCCAGATGGCCGGGTCGGTCGTCGTATCGGTCAGTTCGACGACGCGGTAGAACGGGTTGTACGCCTCGGCCTTGCGGTCCATGATGTTCGTCAGGAGGGCCAGGCCACCTACGACGACGAGGGCCACGACGGCGATGAGGGCGACGTAGCGCCAGTTGAACCAGGAGTTGCGTGCCATAAAAGCAGAGGTGTAGGGCAGCGTTTTTTAATGCGTCCAGTGGCCGACGTTCTGGTGGCAGCGAATGCACGACGGCGCTTCGCCTGCGGGCACGTCCGGGTGCGGGGCGCTGCGCGCAGTGCCGGCCTGCGGCGCGGCGGGCTGCCCGATCCCTACCATCGCCGCCACGACGCCCTGGTGGCACGTTTGGCACGCTTCTTCGGTGATGCGCCGGTTGCGCTCGGTGATGCGGATGGGCGTGGGGAAGTTGCCCGTCGTGAAGGCAAGCGAGTGGTTCCACCCGTTGATGGCCTTGGTGACGTACTTGGGGATGGCTTCGTGCGGCGTGTGGCAACTGTTGCACGTGGCCACGGCGCGGTGGCTGGACTTGAGCCAGGCCGCGTACTGATCTTCCATCACGTGGCAGTTAGCGCACGCCTCCGGGCTATCTACCAGGTACGACGCGCCCTCCGCGTACACGAACGTAAAACCGCCCACGCCAATAGCCGCCCCCAGCACGATGCAGAGCAAAACGGCAGGCAGTACGACGGATCGCATGGGCACGGGACGCTGGGTGAGGCCTCTACCTTACCGCGCCTGACGGTTCGCTTTCAACCTGATTCTGCGGCGGGGTTTTCCCCCACAATCGTGTAGGGGCTGGCGACGATCCCATCACGCTCTGTGCCGGGCGGCTTCAAACAGCAAGATGCCCGCGGCGACGGAGGCGTTGAGCGATTCGGCCGGGCCGCGCATGGGGATGGAGAGCAGCACGTCGCAGGCGCGCCGCACCTTGCCGCTGAGGCCGCTGCCTTCACTGCCGATGGCGATGGCGACGGCGCGGCTCCAGTCGTAATCGAAGTACACCGTCTCACCCTCCCCTGCCGCGCCCACGATCCAGTAGCCGCGTTCTTTGAGCGCCTCGCACGTAGCACCCATGTCCTTCACCCGCGCCACGGGGATGCGCACCGCGGTGCCCGCGCTGGCCTTGAGGGCCGTTGCCCCGAGGGGCGCGCTGCCCTGGGCCGGCACGATGGCTCCCTGCGCGCCTGCGGCCACGGCGCTGCGCAAAATGGCGCCCAAGTTGTGCGGGTCTTCGATGCCGTCGAGCAGGATGAGGACGGGCCTCTGGTCCCGCACGGCGTCGTGCGTGGGGGCGATGGCAGCCAGCATCTCGTCCACGTCGGCGTATTCGAGCGCGGCCATCGGGGCCACGACGCCCTGGTGCGTCAGCCCGCGCGCGAGGGTGTCGAGTTTCTGCGGCGGCACGAACTGCACGGGCACGCCGCCCTCGCGGGCCAGCCGCACGATGGTTTCCATGCCGTGCGCACCTTTCTGCACCATCACCTTTTCCAGCCGCGCGTCGCCGCGCTCGAGGGCTTCGCGGACGGGGTTGCGGCCCACCAGCAGCGTGGTGTCCTCGGTGGGGCGGGGCTTGCCTTTCATGCGGTGCGGTCGGGTGCGGCTTCGAGGAAATACAGGTAGAGCGGCCAGAGCGTTTCGAGGGCGCCGAGGGCGTGGGCCACGAGGCGCGGCCCCCACGCGAGCACGTCGGCGCTTGCAAAGGTACGGCGCACCCAGAAGCCTCTGGCTTTGCCCACCGCGGCGTGGTCCGGCGGGCTATCCCGCACGAGTTCCACCCGCTTCTCGCCCGCGCCAGTGTAGACGAACGCGCGCCACGCCGGGTCTGCGAGAATGTCCTCCAGCAACCGGTAGAACGCGGTGCCCTCTTCCAGCACGCGCTGCCGCAGGTTTCTGACCCACGCCTGGGCATAATCGCCCACGTAGAGGCCGACGCTGAAGCCGTCCGGGTCTATGCTGTGCGAAAGCTGCGCGTCGTGCAGGCGCTTCGAGCCCAATCGGTAGAAGGCCATCCACAGGTGGTGGTGCGCGCCGCCCGCGCCGAAGTCGTTTTTGAGGAGGCGACTGAAGACGTTTTTCTCCGTCTCGAAAGGCAGGGTGTTGGGCAGCACCCAGCCCAGCACCAGGTCGTCACGGTAGCGCTTGAAAGGCGCGGTGACGTACCGGTCTATGTCGCCTTTGAGCGCGCGGTACTGCGCAATGTGCGGGTGCGCCCGCAACGCCGCGAGCGTGCTGAACGCCTGTTCTGAAAACCCCTCAAAGTGGAGGTCGAGCGTCGAAGGCCGGATGAGGCCTTGGGGAAATGCGGAGGCGGTGGGCAACTCAGGCGAGGAGAACGGCACGGAGGGCCTCTGGAGTGGGCGCGATGGTGTGGGCGCGCCCTTCCGCACGCCGCAGCTGCGCCAGAGATTCCGGCTCTTCGGGCCGGAAGCCGACCGCCCTTTCGACGACTTCGGGAAACTTGGCCGGGTGCGCCGTGGCCAGCACCACGAGGGGCGCTTTATCGTCCCGCGTAGCGCGAAAGCGCCGAGCCGCCTCCAACCCGACGGCGGTGTGCGGGCACGCGACGTAGCCGGCCTCGCTGTACGCGGCGCGCATCGCGCCGAGCGTCTCGGCGTCGGTGACGGTTTCGCCGTGGATCAGGCGGCGCATCTCGCTGCCCAGCAGCGCCTCGACGCGCTCGAAATTGCTGGGCGCACCCACGTCCATCGCGTTCGAGAGCGTGGCCACCGAAGCGCCCATTTCGGCGTCCAGCCCGGCCAGGTAGTCGGGGAAAAAGCGGTTGGCATTGTGCGCCGCCACGAACTGCTCGACGGGCAACCCCGACCGCTGCGCCAGCACGCCGCCCGTGAGGTTGCCCAGGTTGCCCGACGGCGTGGCAAAGACGACTCTCTCGAAACCGCCCTGCCGCACGGCCTCGACGTAGAAAAGCATCTGCGGCAAGAGCCGCCCGATGTTGATGGAGTTGGCGGAAGAGAGCGCCACGCCCGCCAGCGCGGGGTCGCGGAAGGCCGCTTTCACCATCTTCTGGCAATCGTCGAACGTCCCCTCCACGCGCAGCGCCGTGACGCCGGGGCGCGGAGCCACGAGCTGCATCTCCTGCACCGGACTTACCTGGCCAGCGGGGAAAAGCAGCACCACACGCACGCCGGGCACGCCTGCAAAGCCATCGGCGACGGCGCTGCCCGTGTCGCCGCTGGTAGCCACGAGAATGGTGAGCGGCGCGGCATCCGGGCGCAGCTTTTCCATCAGGCGCGCCATCGTCCGCGCCCCAAAGTCCTTGAAGGAGAGCGTCGGGCCGTGGAAGAGTTCGAGCACGTGGATACCGTCCCACCTGCCGCCTTCCAGCTTCACGAGCGGAACGGGAAAGTCGAGCGCGTCGCGAACGGCGCCCTCCCAGTCCGGCACTTCACCCTTCAGCCACGGCGTGAGCACCTGCACGGCCAGATTGGAGAACGAGGCGGCTTCGCGCCAGTGACGGGGCAGCGGCGGAACGCTCTCCGGCACGTAGAGCCCGCCGTCCGGGGCGATGCCGCCCAGCAGCGCAGCGCTGAGCCCGACGGGCGGAGCGGCGTGGCGGGTGCTGGTGAAGGTCATGGGGAGTGGGTAGTTGGTTGACGCCCGCTTCGCGGGCTTGTAGGTGGTAGGATGGGGAAATGGTTGGGGAGTTGCCTCCGAACACTTCTACCCACTACCCACAACAGCGAGCCCCGCAGAGCGGGGTAAAATCCGCGAGCGTCTACCCACTACTCCAGCGTTTCGGCCAGCGTGGTTGCACCCTGGTTGCAGGCCTCGACAGCGTGCGCTTTCGCGGCAATGCCCATCGCTTCGCTGGCGGCGCGCATGGCGCGGGCTACTTTTTCGGCGTGGGCGTGACTGGCACAGAAGGCAAAAATCGTCGGGCCGGAGCCGGAGAGTGCCGCGCCGAACGCATCGGCGTCAAGGGCAGCCTGACGTGCAGCGGCGTAGCACGGCACGAGCGTGGCGCGCACTGGCTCTACCAGCCGGTCGGTCATGATGCACTGCCCGGCAGTTTCTACGTCGCCGTGGGCGAGAGCGTCGAGCAAAAAAGCAAGCTGGGCCGCATTCGAGACGGCGTCGCGCAGCGGCACCTTTTCGGGTAGCATGGCGCGGGCTGTTTTGGTGAGCACTTCCACCTGTGGCACCAGGAGAGCCACGTGGAGGGTCGTGCCCAGCCGCAGCCGCCGGTAGCGCGCCGGCTCAGAGGGTGAGACGAGCACGAGGCCGCCGAACAGGGACGGCAGGACGTTGTCGCCGTGCCGCGCGCCCGAGGCCACGGCCTCGCCTTCGAGTACAGCCTCGACGAGTTCGGCCTTGGTGAAGGGGAGTTCGCACGCCACGTTGGCCGCCCACGCGCCTGCAACGGCGCTGGCCGCCGACGAGCCCAGCCCCGACCCAGGCGTAAGCCCTTTGCGGATGCGCAGCCTGAGCCCGAAGTCCACGCCGGCCTGCTGCAACACGTGCTCGGCAGCAATGACGGCCGTGTTCTGGCGGTCGTCCGGAGGTGCCCACGGTGCGCCGGTGTCGTTGGGGATGAGCCGCGCACCGGGCCGCTCGTCTTTCCACACCTCGATGGTGTCGCCCAGGCCTTCGAGGGCCAGGCCAAGCGCGTCGAAGCCGGGACCGAGGTTGGACAGTGAGGCGGGCGCGGTGACGAGGGCGGTAGAAGGAGGCATGTGGGGACGGTTGGATGGTTTGGATGCTTGAGATGGCTCGGATGTCCACGCTACGTATGCCTGCTTAACCATCTCACCATCTAACAAACCTACTACCCGATCATCCCCTTCGCCCGCGCATAGCCGAAGATCCCACCCGCGTCTATGATGGCCGCCACGTCGCCGAGGGGGCGCAACAGGTGCGTCTGGCCCGTCGTGTGGTTGTGAAGCGTGCCCGCTTGCGTGTCAATTTCGACATCGTCGCCTGTGCAGACGGTTTTTTCGAGCGGCTGCATACTCTCGAAGGGGACGAGAAACCCGCCATCCACGGCGTTGCGGTAGAAGATGCGGGCGTACGAAGAAGCCACGACGGCCTCGACACCGGCTTCGCGCAGCGCGAACGGCGCGTGCTCGCGGCTCGACCCGCACCCGAAGTTCTCGCCCGCGATGACGACGCGGTACGGACTCTCGAACTCGCCTTCTTCTACGAACGGCGTGTGTCCAGCAGGCAGGCCAGCAGCTTCAGGCGGCACGGCGCTGAGCGCAAAGCGCCCGTACTGCCGACGCTCCTCGCTGTCGGTGAGGCTGTAGACGAGAAACTGCGCCGGGATGATCTGGTCGGTGTCAACGGAATCGCCCAGCACGTAGGCCAGGCCGCGGATCTGAGGGGGCATACAGAGAATGGGCAATTCGCCAATGGGCAATGGTCAATTGTCAACGGGATGAAGGCACGTGCCCTCATTGACCATCATCAATTGAATGTTGCCCATTGACCATTAAACGAGCACTTCGCGGGGGTCGGTGATTTCGCCTGTGAGCGCGCTCGCGGCAACGGTGAGGGGCGAGGCCAGAAACACGTTCGCGCCCTTCGAGCCCATGCGGCCGGGGAAGTTGCGGTTGGTGGTCGAGAGGACGTTTTCGCTCCCCTCGGCCCGCCCGAACGTGTCCGCCGGGCCGCCCAGGCACGCGCCACACGATGAGTGACCGATGCGGCAGCCGGCATTCTGGAAGATCGAGAAGAGGCTCTCGCCCTCAACCTCTGTGGTGTGGAGTTGCTGGCCGACAAGCGTGGTGGCGGGGATGATGTAGGTGGGCACCCGCACCTCGCCGCCTTTGAGCACGCGCGCGGCGGCGTGGAAGTCTTCGAGCTTGCCACC
>CBDUBO010000052.1:0-9550 GCA_965365405.1 uncultured Rhodothermales bacterium
CCCCGTCCGGTAAACCGGTTCGCGTCTGACCAACGCGCCTGAAGGGCGGGTCTGCTATGAGGCAGGCCCGCCCTTTTCTGTTTTCTGTGGGTGGCATTCGTCTGTTCTCGCAGAGACGAATGGCCGGCGGCTAAGCTGAGCGGAATCCGGCACTTGCCAGCGGCGTTGCGCTCCCCTATGCCCGGATTCGACGCTGCTGCTCAGGATCGCCTCACGCAGGCCCTCAAGGCCGAAGCCAAGCGGCTGGGCTTCGACGCCTGCGGCGTATCCGAAGCCGTACACCTCGACGCCGAAGCGCGCCGCCTCGAAACGTGGCTGCACGAAGGGCGGCACGCCAGTATGGGCTGGATGGCGGGTCACTTCGACAAGCGCGTGGATCCGCGCCGCCTCGTAGACGGGGCGAAGTCGGTGGTGTCGCTGTTGCACACCTACTACCAGCCCCGCGTGCAACCCGATTGCCCGGACGTGGGCCGCATCAGCCGGTATGCCTGGGGCGACGACTACCACGACGTGTTGCGCGAAAAGCTCTACCTCCTTTTCGAGTGGCTGGGCGCGCAGACCGGCGGCGTGGGCGGGCGCGTGTTCGTGGATTCGGCTCCGGTGCTGGACAAGGCGTGGGCCGCGCGCAGCGGGCTGGGCTGGCAGGGCAAGCACAGCAACCTCATCAACCGCTCACTGGGCTCCTATTTCTTCATCGCCGAGATGATCGTGGACGTGCCGCTCACGCCCGACCCCGGCCCCGTGCCCGACTACTGCGGCTCGTGCACGCGCTGCATCGACGCGTGTCCGACGGATGCCATCTACCAGCCTTACGTGGTAGATGCCAACCGCTGCATCTCGTACCTCACCATCGAAAACCGCGAGGCGACCATCCCCGCTGATCTTCAGCCCGGCGTGGGCAACTGGATCTTCGGGTGCGACGTGTGCCAGGAGGTGTGCCCGTGGAATAAGTTCAAGAAGCCGACGGCGGAGCCGCGCTTTCAGCCTCGTCCGGGCGTGCCGGACACCCCGCTCGACGCGTGGGCGGAGCTGGACGTAGAAGCCTTCCGCGATACGTTTCGCAAAAGCCCCGTCAAGCGGGCCAAGCTCGAAGGCTTCTTACGCAACGTGCGCGTGGCGCAGCAGAATGCCGCGCTAGCCCGTGGCGGGCAGTAGCACGCGGAACGCAGTGCCCTCGCCCTTGCGGCTCGAAACGGTGATGCGGCCTCCCAGCAGATCTACCAGGCGCTTGACGAGCGCCAGCCCGATGCCGACACCGGAGAAGTCGCGGTTGAGGCGCTGATCTTCCTGGAGAAAAGGGGTGAACAGCCGCTCGACGAACGGTTCGCTCATGCCCACGCCCGTATCCTCGACCGTGATGGATACTTCGCCGCCGTTGCGGCGCGTCTGGATCGAGACGGAGCCTTCGGCGGTGAACTTGACGGCGTTGGCCAGCAGGTGATCCAGGATCTGCGCGAGCCGTGGCCGGTCGGCGGAGACGGTGGGGCCGGCCGGGTCGAGGTCAAGGTGAAGGGCGATGCCTTTGTCCGACAGTGGTGCGGCGTAATGGCTGGCCCGCTCAGTCACCAGGTCGTTCACGTCGAGGGGCGCGGAGGCGAGGTGCACCGAGCCCGATTCGAGGTTGGCCAGGTCGAAAATGTCGCTGACGAGCGCCAGAATCTGGTGGGCGCGGTCGCGGATGGTGCCGACGAACTCGTCTATCTGTGGCGGCAGCGGCGTGCCGGTCCGCGCCTCGTACTCCTCCAACTCGCGGGCCAGCAGGTCGGCGAAGCCGTTGACCGTGCCCAGCGGCGTGCGAATCTCATGGCTGAGTGTAGCGATGAAGGCCGTCTTTTCGCGGCTAGCGACTTCGGCGGCGGTTTTGGCTTCGAGCAGCACCCCTTCGGCCCGCTTGCGCTCCGTCACGTCGCTCACGATGCCCACGACGGAAAGCTGCCCGGCATCGTCGCGGTGGGGTACGGCACGCTCGCGCAGCCAGCGAGGGCCGTCGGCCTGCCGGATGCGAAACGTGACTTCACTTTCCTGGCCCGCCCGCAGCCGCGCTTCGTGCGCGCCGAGCGCCACCTCTGCTTTGCTGTCGTAGGGTAGCGCGCCCCACTTTTCGGGATGGTCAACAAAAGCCTGCGCGTCCTGCCCGGTGATGCGCGCTGTTTGCGGAGAGAGAAAGAGAAAGCGCCGCGTGCCGTCCGGCTCGAATACGAAGTTGACGAGGGCGTCCTCGATGGTAGCGACGGTGAGGCGGTAGCGGTTCGTGGTGCGCAGCCACGACCATAGCGTCTCGAAAAGGCGCGTCAGGGCCGCCAGCGGGCGTTCACTGGCCGTGTGCACGAGCGGGTCGCCGGCAGCACGTTCGAGCAGGATCGCGCCTTCGAGGACGTGCTCGCCGAAGAAAGGCACCAGCACGCGTTGCAGGCCGGTGTCGTCGGGCAGCGCAACCGATGGCTGCGGCGTTGGCCCGTCAGGCAGCCCCAACTCGTCCAGGTGGAAGGTGCGAAGCGTGCGCGTGTCGGCGCCCTCACCCCATATGGCCCGTGTCACGAGCCGCTGCTCCTGGGCCAGGTCGGGCACGAGCACGGCAGCGCGGTCGGCCCCGAGCGTCTGGGAGAAGATGCGGGCCGTCTCGCGCAGGAAAATGCTTTCGTCGGATCCGTCGAGGACGGCTTCGCGCAGCGCTGCTTCGGCGCGGGCGAAGCGTTCGTGGAAGGCGCGCTCCTCGGCCCGTGCCCGCTCTGCGGTTACGTCCTGCACCATGAGCATGGCCCCGGCCACGGAGCCATCCTCGCGGTAGATGGGTGAGCCGTTGAGCAGCAGTTGCAGCGGCGCGCGCCCCGGCGGCGCGTAGCGCACGTGGAAATCCTGCACCACCTGGGCGTTGAGCAGCTTTTTGACGGCGCTACCGAAGAGGCTGTCCAGCCCCGGAATGCGGAACGCGCTCAGGCCCGACCACGCATCGTCCGGGCGCTCGCCCACGATCTCGCGGAAGCGGTGGTTCTCGAACGTGACGGTGCCGCGCGCGTCGAGGTGGATGAGGCCGACGGGGCTCTGTTCGAGAAACGTGTTGTAGAGCAGTTCGCTCTGGTGCAGCGCGGCCTCGATTTCGCTCTGCTCCGTCAGGTCGAGCAGCGTAGCCGCCACCTCGCCCACGCGCGCGCCCGGCATCAGGTGCATCTCCACCAGCCGCATGGCGCGTTCGCCCTGTCCCACGCGCACCACGATGGTGACGCGCTCGCCGGCCAGCGCCGTCTGGAGCGCCGACGTCACCTTCCAGCGGTCGTCGGCGGCCACCTGCTCGGTCGTGAAGACGTGGCCGATGTAGCTGCTCCGGCTTTTGCCCAGCAGCCTTTCAGCGTGTCCGTTGAGGTAGTGGATGCGCGCCCCGCCGTCGAGCACGACCACGGCGATGGGCATTCGTTCTACCAGCACCACTGCACCCCGCCCGCCCAGCGCTGTGGCTGGCGCCGCGGTAGAAAGCTGGTCGAGCGGGGCCCAGGACGGGACGTTCATGCGGGGGAAAACGGTTCTCCCGGCACCTTCTGCAAAATCGGAGCCAGAACTACAGACCGCCCCAGCGTCCGAAAACCGCCTCTCTGCCCCCCAGGCATTGAGTGTCCATCGAAATCGAGACTCAGCTTGGCGCGCAGTGCCAAATCGGACAGGGAAAGAGAACCTTCCAGCGTGCTGCTCATAGCAGGTCGAAATTTCACAAGCCCCACCTTCCCATGCGTAAAGCCCTGATTCTGCTGCTGTTGCTCGTCCCCACCACCCTGCCGGCGCAGACCGGCACACCGCCGGTAGCGCTCACCGAATGGGAGGTGCCGTGGGCAGACACGCGCCCGCGCGATCCCATCGTGGGCGCCGACGGGCAGGTGTGGTTCGTCGGGCAGCGGGCGGATTACGTGGCCTCGCTCAATCCTGAGACGGGTGATTTCGGGCGGATCGAACTGCCTGAAGGCGCCGGGCCGCACAACGTGATCGTGGGGCCGGACGGGATGCTCTGGTACGCGGGCAACCGCGCCGCGCACATCGGCCGGATTGACCCGGCGACGGGCGAGATCACGCGCTTCGACACGCCAGCCGAGACCGCACGCGACCCGCACACGCTCATCTTCGGCCCGGATGGACAGCTCTGGTTCACGGCGCAGGGCGCCAACCACGTCGGCCGTCTCGACCCGGCCACGGGCGCAGTCGAACTCGTGGCCGTGCCCACCGAGCGCGCCCGCCCGTACGGGATCGTCATCGCGTCCGACGGCACGCCGTGGGTGGCGGCTTTCGGCACGAACAAACTGCTCTCCATCGACCCGGAGACGATGGCCCTCACCGAGCACGCGCTGCCACGCGAGGAGACGCGCCCTCGTCGCCTCGGCATCACCCGCGACGGGCAGGTGTGGTACGTCGATTACGCCGCCGGGCAACTCGGTCGGCTCACGCCCACGACGGGCAAGGTGAAGGAGTGGGCGCTGCCGGGCGGCACCGCCTCGCGCCCCTACGCGATGGCGATTGATGGGCAGGACCGCATCTGGCTCGTCGAGACGGGCGAAACGCCCAACCGGTTCGTCGGCTTCGATCCGGCCACCGAGACGTTCCTCGAACCAGTCACCATCGCGAGCGGTGGCGGCACGGTGCGCCACATGGTCTTTGACCCGGCCTCCGGGTCGATCTGGTTCGGCACCGACGCCAACACCATCGGCCGTGCAACACTCCGTTAGTCGCGCCGTGCGCGGCGGGTTGCTGCTGAGCCTCTTCCCGCTGCTCCTCGCCGGTCTGTTCGTCGCCCGCGCGCCCGATCCGCAGTTCGTGGTGGAAGCCCGCTACCCCGACTACGCCGTGCCCGCCCACACCGGCGGCTTCGGCGAGCCGACGTGCCAGGCATGCCACTTCGACGGCGACCTGAACGCGCCGGGCGGGACGTTGCGGATCGAGGGGTGGTCGGAAAAGCCGGTGCCGGGTGAGTCGTACGAACTCACCGTGCGCCTCATCCGGGCGGACATGGTTCGCGCGGGCTTCCAGCTCGCCATCCGAACGGCGGCGGGCACGCAGGCCGGTACGCTCGAACCCGCCGACGCCCGCAGCACGGTAACGAAAGGCCCCGGTGGCGTGCTGTACGTCCACCACTTGCCCGACGGCACCGGCCTGACGGCGGACGAGGCGGCGGCGTGGCGGCTCGTGTGGACGGCGCCGGACACAGTGGGCAGGCTCGTCGCACACGTCGTGGCGAACGCTGCCAACGGCGACGCCTCCGAGTTCGGGGACACCATCTACGCGGATTCACTCCAGGCCGAGATCCGGCGCTGAGGCGCTATTCCTCGGGCCGGAGCAGCGGGAAGAGGATCACGTCGCGGATGGACTCCTGGCCCGTCATGATCATCGCCAGCCGGTCCACGCCGATGCCGAGGCCCGCCGTGGGCGGCATTCCGTATTCGAGCGCGCGCAGGAAATCCTCATCTACCTGCATGGCCTCCTCGTCGCCGCCAGCGCGCAGTAGGGCCTGCGCCTCGAAACGTTGCCGCTGGTCGTCCGGGTCGTTGAGTTCGGAAAAGGCGTTGCAGATTTCCTTGCCGTTGCAGATGGCCTCGAAGCGCTCGACGAGGCCTTCTTCGCTGCGGTGCTTCTTGGCCAGCGGCGACAGTTCGACGGGGTAGTCGGTGATAAAGGTGGGCTGGATGAGGTGCGGCTCGACCGTTTCGCCGAAGATCTCGTCTATGAGTTTACCCGCGCCCATCGAGGCGTCCGCGTCGAGACCGAGGTGGCGGGCGGCGTCGGCGAGTTCGTCGCGCGTTTTGCCGCGCAGGGCCAGGCCGGTCTTTTCCTCGATGGCGTCGAAGAGGGGGATCCGCTTCCAGGGGCGCTTGAACGAGATCGTGTGACCGCCCACGGGCACCTCTGTCGTGCCGTGGAGGGTGAGTGCCACGTGCTCGATCATCTCTTCCACCAACTCCATCATCCACGCGTAGTCCTTGTAGGCCACGTAGAGTTCGAGCATGGTGAACTCCGGGTTGTGGAAGCGCGAGAGGCCCTCGTTGCGGAAGTCCTTGGAGATCTCGTACACGCCCTCGAAACCGCCCACCACCAGCCTTTTCAGGTACAGCTCGTCCGCGATGCGCAGAAAGAGCGGCATGTCGAGCGCGTTGTGGTGCGTTGTGAAAGGCCGCGCCGCCGCGCCGCCATAGACGGGTTGCAGCACGGGCGTCTCGACCTCGACGTAGTCGCGGCTGTCCAGAAAAGCGCGGATCGCCGTCACCATGCGGGCGCGCTGCCGAAAAACGCGGCGCACGTCCGGGTGCAGGGCGAGGTCGGCGTAGCGCTGGCGGTAGCGGAATTCTTTGTCCGACACCTCGTTGAAGACGCGCTTTTCGCCTGTCTCGGTTTCGACTTCCTTCTCGACGGGCAGGGGCCGCAGGCTTTTGGCCAGCAGGGCGATGCGGGTGGCGTGGACGGACACTTCGCCCATCTTGGTGCGAAACACCCACCCCTCGACGCCCACGATGTCGCCGATGTCCAGGTGCTTTTTGAGCACCTCGTTGTAGAACCCGTCTGGCAGGTCGTCGCGGCGGGCGTAGCACTGCATCTGGCCGCTCTCGTCGGCAAGGTGGAAAAAGGCGGCCTTGCCCATCACGCGCAGGCTCATGAGCCGCCCGGCAAGGGAGACGCGGTACGGGCCGGGCGTGTCTTCTGCAGGCTGGTGTTCCTCGTCGCGGAAGGCTTCGAGTACGTCGGCGGCATGCGCCGTCACCTCCCACCCGGCGGCCGGGTAGGGATCTATGCCGTTTGCGGCGAGCGCGTCCCGGTGCGCGCGGCGGATGCGTTCCTGTTCGGTGTATTCGCGGGGCATGGATGGGCTGGTGGGTTTGTTGGATGGCTGGACGATTGAGATTGTCACCACCCCAACTATCCAACGATCAGCGGGCGGAGCGAGCGAACCAACCCGCTTACCGCGCCGTGTCGGCGGGAGGCGTGTAGCTTGCGAGGGGGCGGACCGTCATCCAGAGCGGTGTGGGCGGCTGGTCCATGATGGGGCCGGGTTGGCCGCGCATCCGGCCCGTGGGGGCGGTAGCGATGCTGTCGAGCACGGCGAATCCCTCGACGAGCCTGCCGAAAACGGTGTACTGGCCGTCGAGCGGGGGAAAGCCGCCGCGGGCGAGGTATTGCGCCTGGACGCTGTCGGGCCAGTCGAACGTGGGGTCGCCGAGGTTCTGGCGAAGCTGTTCGCGCAGGCCCACGAGGGCGGTGCTGTCCACGGGCAAGCCATGGACGATGTAGAACTGGCTGCCGGAGGAACGACGCTGCGGGTTTACCTCGTCGCCTTCGCGGGCCGCGGCGAGGGCGCCGCGCACGTGGTAATGCCGCCCGATCTCGGCTTCAAGCTCGTAGCCCGGCCCGCCCGTGCCGTCGTCGTAGAGGTTGCCGTCTTTCGAGAGCGGGTCGCCGCCCTGGATCATGAAGCCCGCGATAACGCGGTGAAAGCGCGTCGAGTCGTAGAACTGCTCGGCGGCAAGGCGCTTGAAATTGTCGCGGTGGATGGGCGTGTCATCGAACAACTCGACCACCATGCGGCCCATGGGCGTGTTGATGGCGTAATAGTTGGTTTCGGGCAGCGGTTGAGGCTGCGCCGAGGCGTCGGGGCGGCACGCCGCAAGCGCGAGCGCGGCCAGCAGAACGAGGCGGTTCAAGGCGGATTTCGGGTTTCGGATCGCGGAATTTCGGAAAGGGAGGCGCGGAAGGCGCGAGAGCTGAGCCGTGTGGCCTGCGGTCTGTCCCGCTCCCCCTCTACCACTCGCCCCGATGACCAGGTCACCCAGCCTCTGCCAAGCTAACGTGCCGCTGCCGCTGCCTCTGGTAAATCCTCTACGTATTCGGCGAAATAGCGCACCAGGGCCACGCGCAGCAGTTTCTCTTGCCCGCCGAGGTCGAGTTCGGGCAGGCTCGTGGTGCGCACCCATTCGCCTGTCTGCGGCGCGCGCGCGTACAGGCCGATCTTCTCGAAGGCTGCCCACGTGCCCTCCATGATCACGTCCTGCTTGTCCTCTTTCTCCATTTTGGGCTTGTAGCCTTGCCCCGTCTGCTGCAAGCCGATGAGGAACAGCATCGCCTCGATGCCCACGGCGTCGCGCCCGAAGCGGCTGGCGAGCCAGCGTTGCACGGCCTCCCACTGCGCAGTGAGGAGGGCGTCGTCGGTGGCGAGGGCGGCTTCGAGAAGGGAAGGGGGCGGCGTCATGTCCGCCTGAACGCGGCAGCGGGCGGGTTGGTTTGCAGGTTGAGGGACGTACCATCGGGGAAACTCCCCGCCGCATCACAGCGCGTTTTGCAAGCGTTCCAGGAGGGCATCGGCCTGCTCCGGCGTGATACGGTCGCCGCGCACGGCCACGCGGGCCGTCTCGGCGGCGAGGGCGGCATAGACCGGCACGAGGTGGGGCAGGAGCGTGCGCAGGGCCGTCAGGTGGTGGCCCACGGTTTCCACGTCGCCCCGCGCGATGGGGCCGGTGAGGGCCTGTTCAGGCGGAAGGGCCTGGAGGTTGGCGAGGGTGCCGGCCAGGAGGGGCCCCACGAGCGCGTGTGCATCGTCGGCGGGGATGCCTGCACTTGCGAGCACCTCGGCAGCCAGCGCGGCAAGCGTGACGGTGTAGTTGCTGGCGATGGCCAGGGCCAAGTGATAGAGCGCTTTGCTGCCCAGTCGAATGGTGAGCGGCTTCATGCCCAGCCTTTCGGCCAGCCGCCGCCCGGCAGAGAGGGCCGGCTCTTGCCCTTCGATGCCCGCGCACGCGCCGGTGAGGGCGTCGGGCGGCGTGTGGCGCGTGAGCGCCTGGGCGGGGTGGAAGCCCAGCACGTACGCCCCGCGCGCGGCGAGCGGGGCGAGCACCCGTACTGGTAGCGCGCCAGAGGTGTGTAGGACCAGCTTGCCGTCGAGCGGCAGGTCGGACGCCGTGAGGCGCTCCACGACCTCCGCGAGCGCGCTGTCTGGCACGCAGAGCAGAAGGGCGTCGGCCTTCCACGCGTCGTGCAGCGCCGTCGAAGCAGACGCGCCCAGGGCTTCCGCGAGCGCCTGCGCGGACGCGCGGGTGCGACTCACCACCGTCGGTACCCGCAGCCCCGCCTGCCGGAGGCGCTGCCCCAGCACCGATGCTGCTGCCCCCGCACCGACAAGCGCAAACGTAGCGGGATCGGTGAGCGGTGCAAGCATGGCGGCGGGCAAAGAGTGCCCGTCAAGATAGGACGCTGGGTTAACCTTGGAGGGTTCTCACGCCTCGCCCTCCGCGTAGGCCTCCATGGGCGGGCAGGTGCAGATGAGGTTGCGGTCGCCGTAGGCGTCGTCCACGCGGCGCACGCTGGGCCAGAACTTGTGCTGACGCAGGTAGGGCGCGGGGAAAGCCGCCTTTTCGCGGCTGTAGGGCAGCGTCCACTCGTCGGCGGTCACCATGGCCGCGGTGTGCGGGGCGTTTTTGAGCACGTTGTCCGTAGCGTCCGCAAGGCCCAGCACCACCTCCTGGATCTCGGCGCGGATGCTTTTCATCGCCTCCACGAAGCGGTCGAGTTCGGCTTTGCTTTCGCTCTCGGT
>CBDUBO010000053.1:0-9536 GCA_965365405.1 uncultured Rhodothermales bacterium
CCCCGCCCCGACGATGACGGCGTCGTAGGCGGTTTCGAGCGGGCTTGCTTGAGGCGGATGCGGCATGGTCAGCAGGCGACGAGAATCCAGCGGAACGCCCATCGCCACGCAACGGTCGGCTCCAGTCCCGCCTGCCGGGCGAGGTCCAGCAGTTCGGCCCGCCGAAAGCCGCGCAAGACGGAGTGCGGCGCGTCGGCGCGGAACATGGGCGAGCGGGCCAGCAGCCGGGCGAGCGCGCGGATGCTCCAGTACGCGACCGCGTGGCGATGCAGGTCGTTGACGACGACGCAGCGGGCTACGCGCCGCATCTCGCACAGGACGGTCACCGCGTCTTCGTCGTCGAAATGGTGCAGGAAAAGGCCCGCGTGCGCCACGTCGAAATGCGCGTCGGGAAAAGGGAGCCGGCATGCATCGGCTTCGAGAAAACGCGGCGCACGGGCACCGGAGGGGATGCGCGCGGCAAAGCGCTGGCGCGCGTACGTCACCGTCGCCGGGTTGAAATCTACTCCGACGGCTTCCACCTGCCCCCGCCTTCCGCGTTCGGAACGGAGTAGCGCGGCGATGAAATCACCCCCACCTGAACCCACGTCCAGCACGCGAACGGGGCCGGCGGGCAAGAGGCGGCCCAGCGCAGCGACCGAGTTGCGGTCGCCGCCCAGCCAGTGGTTCACGGCGCTGAGTTCGTCCAGCGCCCGCGTCAGCCGCCAGTCGGTGATGGAGCGGTCGTCCATCAGTTCAGGATCGGTGTTGCGCTGGGAGAAGTCGGGCATGGAGGGGCGGGGCGCGGCGTGGTAGCGCGGTAGCCGCCTGCTGTTCCGCTTCACCGAAACCCGCGCGGTGTGGGGTATCTTCACGCGCTATGCCCGCTCCCCCCGCTACTGAACCGCTGCTCGACGTGGCCCGCGCGCTGCTGAGCCGCAGCTACGCGCCGTATTCGGGTGCGTCTGCCGCCGTTGCACTCTTCAGCGCGGAAGGCGTGTGGGTGCCTGGCGTGCGGGTCGAGAACGCGTCGTTCTCACTTACCCTGCCCGCGCTGCGCAACGCGCTGACCACCGCGGCGGCGTTGGGCGCGGCCCCGACGGTGGCCGTGGCGAGCACGGCGCCGCTCACGCCCGGCGAGGAAGTAGAGCTGCGCGCAGCGTTGGGCGCGGAGTTCGCCGAGGTCGCGCCGGGCGTGTGGAGCGCTGGCCCCGCCCTCCCGGCCCCTGCCGGGCCACATCCTCCCTTTCTGGACGCCGCCCCGCCCGCCGATGCTGCGGCGGGCATCGCGCTTGCACGGCAGGTGGCCGGGCGCGCCCACGTGCCACACTCCGACTTCCGCGTGGGCTGTGTGGCGGCCCTCCCCGACGGGCGGCTCGTACCCGGCGTCAACGTGGAGCCGCCCGACTGGTCGCACATCGTCTGCGCCGAGCGCAACGCGCTGGGCACGCTCGTCAGTTACGGGCTGGGAAGCGCGGCCACACTGTACCTCGCCTGCCTGCCCTGCGACTGCTCGCCCTGCGGCGCGTGCCGCCAGGTCATAACGGAACTTGCCCCCGAAGCCCGACTTTGGATGCCCCGCGCCGGCACCCCCTTTGCCGCTCAGGCGGCCGATCTGCTGCCGGAGCGCTTTACCGGCCAGACGCTCAGACGCTGACTGCTCCTCTATGTGGCTTCAAGGACTGCTCTTTCTTCTCGGTCTCGTCATTCTCTACTACGGCGCTGAGTGGCTGGTGAAAGGTGCTTCTGCCCTCGCGCTGCGCCTGGGCATCCGCCCGCTCGTCGTCGGCCTGACCGTGGTGGCGCTAGGCACTTCGATGCCGGAGTTCGTGGTCAACTTCTTCGCCGCCTTCACCAATGCCGACGACCTGGCGCTGGGCAACATCGTCGGCTCGAACATCGCCAACATCGGCCTCATTCTGGGCGTGAGCGCGCTCGTGATGCCCCTTTCCGTCGCAAAATCCACGCTGCGCCGCGAATACCCCATTCTGCTGGGCGTGATGACGCTCTTCTACCTCATCTCGCTCGACGGCAACATCGGCCGGTTGGATGGGCTGCTGCTTGTGGGGTGCCTGGTGGGATTTCTGCTCTTCATCCTGCACGACGCCAGGAGAACGGCCAGCCAGAAGGCGGCGCAGGAGGCACTCGAAGACTTTATCGAGAAGCCGACTGCGGCCCAGAAGCCGCACCGCAACGTGCTGCTTGTCGTGTTTGGCATCGTGTTTCTGGCCGTTGGGGCGCAGCTCATGGTGCGGGCCGCCATCACGTTTGCCGAGGCCTTCGGCGTCAACCCCATCGTGATCGGTCTCACCGTCGTCGCCATCGGGACGAGCCTGCCTGAACTGGCTGCGTCCGTCGTGGGGGCCATGCGGGGGGAAGACGACTTGGCTTTCGGCAACGTCGTGGGCAGCAACCTGCTCAACGTGATGTTCGTGATCGGGCTGCTGGCGCTCGTGAGTCCGCTCACCGTTCCCGACGACGCCATCGTGATACATTTCCCCGTGATGCTGCTTTTCAGCGTGCTCGTGCTGCCGCTGGCACGGTCGGGCTACCGCCTTTCGCGGATCGAGGGCTCCGTCCTGCTCACCGGGTTTCTCGGGTACATGGTGTACGTGCTCTTACCTTTTTTCTGAGTTATGCGCGCTGTCCTCATCACCGTCCTCCTGGCCTTTGCCCTGCCGGTAGCCGCCCAGGAGGCCACGCCCTACTGGATCTTTTTCAGCGACAAGCCTGCCGCCGAAGCAGTGCCGCTGACGGAGCGGGCCCTCGAGCGCCGGGCGCTGCGCGGCGGCACGGACCTGGGCCGGATGGACGTGCCCGTGAGCCCTGCCTACCTCGCCGACCTCGCCGCGCGCGGCATCGCGGTGCGCACCACGAGCCGCTGGCTCAATGCCGCCTCGGCCCTGCTGACGGCGGGTCAGGTGGATGAGCTGTCCGCTGTGCCTTTCGTGCGCGGCCTGCGCGCCGTGGCACGCTTTGCGCCGCTTTCGGTAGCGGAGGAGGCCGCGCCCGTCGGGCCGCTCGTGCCCCGCGCCGAACTGCCCGATTACGGCGCCTCTGCCACTCAGCTCCGCACCATCAACGCCATTGCAGCGCTTGAACGCGGCTTTAACGGCACGGGCGTCGTGCTCGGCTTTCTCGACACCGAGTACGGTGGTTTCGCCCATCCCGCCTTTGCCCGCCTGGTGAACGAAGGCCGACTGCTGGCTACACGCCTGTTCACGCCCGCCGCGCAGAGCAACCGGCACGGCCAGAACGTCGCCTCCATCGCGGTGGGCTACGTGGAAGGCAGCCTGATCGGGCCGGCGTGGGGGGCCTCGGTGCTGGCGGCCACGACGGAGTTTGCGCCCACGGAGACGAATGCCGAGGAGGATGCCTTTGTCGCCGGGCTCGAATGGCTCGAAAGCCAGGGCGTGGACGTGGTCAACACCTCGCTGGGCTACACCACCTTCGACGCCGGGCAGCGCTCCTACACCCCCGCCGACCTCGACGGGGATACAGGCGTGACGACCCGCGCCGCCGACGTGGCCGCTGCCCTCGGTGTGGTCGTGGTCACGAGCGCTGGCAACGAGGGGTGCAGCAATCCGACGGCGTGCTGGTACTACATCGGCACCCCGGCCGACGGAGACTCTGTGATTGCCGTCGGGGCCATCAACCCGGATTCGTCGAAGGCCGGGTTTTCGTCTTTCGGCCCGACGGCAGATGGACGCATCAAGCCGGACGTTTCGGCCCAGGGAACGTCCGTCCGCTACGCCACCGGGGCAGCAAGCTACGCGTCCGGCAGCGGCACGTCTTTTTCTTCTCCCCTCGTGGCCGGCGTGGCCGCGCAGATGCTACAGGCCAACCCCGCGCTGACACCCATCCAGGTGCGCGACATTCTCCGGCGCACGGCCTCGCAGGCGCAAAGCCCGGACAACCGGCTGGGCTGGGGCATCGTCAACGCCGACCGGGCGGTACAGGAGGCGACGGCGCTGAGCACCATTCCCACCATGCCCTCTACGCTGTGGGCCACCGTTGGCCCCTCGCCCGGAAGGGACGAACAGACGTTTTTCCTGGGCGGCCCGGCCGTCCGGGCGACGCTCGAAGTGTTCGACGCGACGGGCCGGCGCGTGGCGACGCCGTTCGCGGGTACGCTTGGGGGCCCCACGCGCGTTGCGTTCCATGCCGACCTGCCCGCCGGCCTCTACCTTTACCGGCTCACCGCCGGGACGGCGCAGGTGTCGGGAACGTTTGTTCGCCTTCGCTGACTCCGCGTGCACCTCGCCCTCGCCCACCCGCTCGTCTTCGTTTTCGGAATCGCCGCTGCCCTCGCGCTCGCGTGGTGGTCGTACCGGGGCACGGTACCCGCCCAGACGGGTGCGCGCCGCGCCCTTCTCGTCGCGCTGCGCACGGCCAGCCTCGCGCTCGTCTTCTTCCTGCTCGCCGACCCGCTTCTGCGGCGCATCGTGACCGAAGAAGAGCCGCCCGTGCTGGCCGTCGTCGTGGACGCGAGCGCAAGCATCGCGCTGCAGGACAGCCTGGCTGGGGGCGGTCTACGCGCCCGCCTCGACGCGCTGCTTGCAGACCTTCCCGAAGGCGTTGAGCCGCGCCTCTACCAGTTCTCCGCCCAACCAGAACGCCTGCCAGGCCTCGATAGCCTCCGCCTCGACGGGCCCCGCACCGACATCGCGCGGGCGCTTGAGGGCGTGGCGGCGGCGTTGCAGGACGAGAACCTGCAGGGCATGGTGCTCGTCTCGGACGGCAACTACAACGCCGGGCGCAACCCGCTATACCCCGCCGAAAGGCTGGGAACGGCCCTTTTCCCCGTCGTCGTGGGCGATACGTCGGCGCTGCGCGACGTGCGGCTGCGCCGCGTAGAAACCAACCGCATCGTCTATACCGGCACGGTCGTGCCCGTGCGCGCCACCGTGCAGGGGCTGGGCTACGGCGGTCAGCCCGTCCAGGTGTCGCTTCTGCGCGGCTCCACCGTGCTCGACGCGCAGCGGATCGTGCTGCCCCCCGGCGGCGCCGAGCTTTTCGCCGACCTCGCGTTCACCCCCGAGCAGGACGGGCTGGAGCGGCTGACGGTAGCCGTGTCGCGCCTGGACGGTGAGGCAACGTTCCGCAACAACGCCGAGACCATCACGCTCCAGGTACGCGCCAACCGCCGCCGCGTGCTGCTCCTCGGCGCGGCCCCCGAGCCCGACGTGTCGGCGCTGCGCCAGGCCCTCGAAGCGGACGCGAGCATCGAGGTAACGGTGCGGGTGCAGAAGGCCGCCGGGCAGTATTACGAAGGCGCGCTGCCCGCTTTCACCGACTTCGAGGCCGTCGTACTGGCCGGATACCCTGGCACCCTCGCCGACGCCGCGGCCCTCGAAAGGCTGCAAGCAGCCGCGCGGTCGGGGGTGGGGCTCGCCTTTTTCGCCACCGCCCGCACGGACTACCGCGCGCTGGCGCGCCTGCGCGCCGTGCTGCCGGCGGCGACCACCGACTTCCCGCCCCGCTTTACCGAGGCGTTCCCCGTCCCCACGCCCGCAGGCTCCACGCACCCGATGCTCGACGTGCCTGATGCGCCGCCGCTCGCGTCTCGCCGCCTGCCGCCTCTGCTCAGCCCCGACGTGCGGTGGGCCCTCGCCCCCGATGCCCGCGTGCTGGCCACTGCCGAGGTGCGCGGCGTGCGCCTCGGCGACCCCATCCTCGTGGTGCGTTCCGCTCCGCGCCTGCGCACCGCCATGCTGCTGGCCACGGGCACGTGGCGCTGGAACACCCTCCCGCGCGACCTGGAAGACGCCGAGGGCTACTGGCCCGTCTTCGTCTCCAACGTGATCAAGTGGATCACAGCGATGGACGAAAGCCGCAGGGTACGCGTCGAGCCGGTCGAGACGGTGTTCGGAGGGGGTGAAACCGTGCGCTTCACCGGACAGGTGTACGACGAGAGCCTCCAGCCCGTCGAAGGGGCGCAGGTGCAGGTGGACGTAACGGCAGCCGACGGGACGGTGCGCCCCTACCCTATGCAGCACATCGGCCAGGGCCGCTACGCCCTCGACGCGGGCACGCTGCCGCCCGGCGACTACCGCTTCAGCGCCCGCGCCCTTCTCGGCGATCAGACGCTGGGAAGCGACGCCGGGGCCTTCAGCGTGGGCACCCTCGCCCTTGAGTATCAGGAACCCCGTGCCGATTACCGACTAATGCAGGGCCTTGCGCAGCGCACGTCGGGTCGCCTCTTTACCCTCGCGGCCCTCGACTCGCTGCCCGGCCACCTTGACCGCCTTCCCAACTTCTCCCCCACCGTCGTCGCCCGTGCGGCCGAGCAGCCGCTCCGCGATGCCTGGCCCCTGCTCGTCGCCCTTGTTGCCCTGCTGACGGCCGAATGGGTGACACGCAAGCGCGGGGGCCTCGCCTGATTCTACCGCCATGCTCGACGCCGACCGCGCCCTCCAGGCTTTCGTAAAGGAAGAAACCTGCATTCCTTTCGCGCCCCTGGTGCAGTTTGCCGACCCGCTTTTCGAGGCCTACGGCATCGACCCCGGCCGCGCCCTTGCGCTCCGCACCGCGGCCGCACCCGACGAGGCGCCCGAAGAACTCGTCCTCGTGCTCGAAACGGCGCGCCTGCTCTGGCACTACTTCGCCCTCGAAGGCGACGCCGTCCTGGACGCGCTGCCGCGCATCGAGGGCGCGCTGCTCCAGGGTGACGTGACCGACCGTGACCGCGTGGCACTCCACCTGCTGCTGGCTCGTCTCGAAGACGGCTGGCACGAACTCGAAGCCGAACGGCTGCCCAGCGGAAACTGCATGCCGCCGGCCTTCGAGGTTCTGCTCGCCCGCTACCACGACCTCTACCCGCCCGAAGCCGGGGAAGCGCCTGATGACGACCCCGAGGCCCTCGCCGCGTTTGCGCGTCCCCTTCTCGAAGCGCCCGAAGTCATGGCCGACCCCGACGCCTTCGACCGCCACATGGAGCTGGCGCACGCCCTTTTCGAGTGGGTGCAGACGGGCGCGACGGAACGCCCGACGCTGCTCGCGCGCATCGCGCGACGCTTTCCCGACTTCGCCGACCGCCTGCCCGCGCTGGCAGATGAAATGCTGGCGCGCTATCATACGCTCTTTCCGGACAACTCGCCCGCATGATGCCCCTGCCGCTCGACGCACCGCCGGTCGCGGATGCCGACCTGGAAGCGTCGCTCGTCGCCATTCGCCGCCACCTCCACACCCATCCCGAACTGGGATTCGAGGAGTTCGAGACGGCCGACTTCATCGCTGACACGCTTGCGCAGGACGGGTTCGCCCCGCAGCGCGTGGCCACGACGGGCCTCTTCGTGGACATCGAAGGCACCCGACCCGGCCCCCGGCTGGCCTACCGCGCCGACATCGACGCGCTCCCCATCGAGGATGCCAAGGTGGACGTGCCCTACCGCTCGCAGCGCGCAGGCGTGGCACACCTGTGCGGCCACGACGCCCACACGGCCGTCGCCGTCGGTGTGGCCCGGCTCGTGCGGGCCCGGCGCGACGCGCTACGCGGCTCCGTCCGCGTCTTTTTCCAGCCCAACGAGGAAGGCACGCCTTCCGGCGCGCCCCGCATGATCGAGGCCGGCGTGCTGGACGACGTGAAAGCCGTTTATGGCATCCACGTGGACCCGACGCTACCCGTGGGCCGCTATGGGACGATCAAAGGCCCCGTGACGGCCTCCGCCGACCGCTTCGACATCACCGTGCGGGGGCCTGCTACGGGGCATTCGGCCCGGCCACACAACGTGGTGGACACGGTGTGGCTGGCGACCTCGCTGGCCGCCCACCTCTACACGCTGTCGGGCCGCGTCACCGACGCCCGCTACCCCAGCGTGCTCACCATCTGCCGCTTCGTGGCCGGCGAGGCGTACAACGTCATTCCCAAAGAGGTGGTGTTCGGCGGCACGCTGCGCTGCGTGGATACGGCCACGCGTGAGAAAATGCAAGCCGCCATCCGCGCCGCCGTCCGCCACTTCGGCGAAATGCACGGGGCCGAAACGCTGTGCAGCTTCCACAACGGCGCGCCGCCCGTACGCAACACCGGCGCACTCGTGGACCACGTCGAGCAGCAGGCCGTGCGGCTCTACGGCGATGGAGCCGTGCACCAGTACGAGTTGCCCAGCATGGGGGCCGAGGACTTCGCGTTCTACACCGAGCGCACCGCGGGCGCGTTTATCCGCGTGGGCACGCAGAGCAGCGAGCGCACGGCGCACCCCGTCCACGACGCCCTATTCGACCTGGACGAAAAGGCCCTCGCGCCCGCTGCCCGGCTCATGGCGGAAGTACTGCTCAACCATCCGGACCGGTGGTAGGCCGTGCCCTCGCACTCTTGTTGCTGCTCACGCCCGTCGCGGGCAGGGCCCAGGTGCGCGATGGCTTCGAGGACGGAGACTTCAGCGCCAATCCACCGTGGACGGGCGATGGGGCGCACTGGCGCGTCGTCTCCCGCGCTGGCGGACAGTGGTTGAACACGGCGGGGGCCGCTGAGAGTGACACGCTCGTGCTCGCCACGCCTTCGCACGTCAGCTACGGCACCTGGCGCTTTGTCTTTGCCCACGAAGGCGTCAACCTGAGCAATGCCAACGGCACGCGCGTCTACCTCGCCGCCAGCACGCCCGACCTGCGGGGTGCGGTGCAGGGCTACTTTCTCCAACTGGGCACCAACAACTCCGACGAGGTGCGCCTCTACCGGCAGGACGGCGCGCCGGATGTGGCCGCCAACCGGGTGGAACTGGGCCGCAGCGCGCCCCTGCTGCCCGGCGACGCAGGCACCTATGCCTTCGAGGTCACGCGCATCCCGGACGGCACGTGGACGGTAAAGCTCGACGGCACCAGCGTGCTCACCGCGCGCGACACGCTCTACCGCCGCGCCACCCACTTCGGTTTCTGGGTCAAGCACAGCAGCGCTGCCGCAGCGTCCTACTTTTTCGACAGTGTGGACGTGGACGGCACCGAAGGCCCGCCCGACACCTCGCCGCCGCGCATCGTGGCGGACGCCTACACCGACGCACTCCCCGGCTTCGTGCTGGACGTTTCCGAGCCGCTCGACCCTGCTTCGGTGCAGCCGGGTGCGTTCACGCTCTCGAACGGTGCCCCGGCTGCGCCCGCCCTCTCCGCAAACGCGCTGCGCGTCGAACTGCGGCTGGGCGCACCCCTGCCCGACGGCGACTACACCCTCGCCGTGCGCGGCCTGCGCGACGCGGCGGGCAACGCCATGCCCGACACGCTTCTGCGCTACACCCTCACCCGCGACACTACGCCGCCCACGCTAGCATCCGTTGCCCCACTGTCCCCTTCCGCGCTTTTCGTTCGTTTTTCCGAGCCGGTCACCAACGGCTGCGACCCATCCCGATACAGCATCAGTCCGCCTGATGCGAGTGTAACGGGCGTGTCCTGCCCGCCGGGCACCACGACGGACACGCTGCGCCTAGCGCTGAACGCGCCGCTCGTGCCGGGACCAACGTACACGCTCACCCCCACGAGCCTTGCCGACGCGGCGGGCAACGTGCAGACCCTCACGACGGCCCTGTTCGCGCTGCCCGAAACGGCAGTGGCGGGCGACTTGGTCGTGA
>CBDUBO010000054.1:0-9507 GCA_965365405.1 uncultured Rhodothermales bacterium
CGATGCGCCTGGGGATTCGGTGTCGGCGGGCGGGGGCGCTGAACAGGACTAACCACGCACTCCGATGTACGCCTGGGTCGCGCTCGTCACGTTTCTGCCGGTGCTGTTCGTGGCCGCCGTCTGGGCCATCGTGACGGCCTGCCGCATCCTTTTCCCGGACGATGCAGGCGTGGTGCCGGATGAAGCGGCGGTGCGGGCCGCGCAGCGTCAAAGCGGCTACGTGACGCGCGTGGGAGCCCGTGAAATCCGGGCGGACATACGGCTCTGGCAGCGCCGCCACACGGCCCATTACTGCTACGACGATCATCAGTCGGCAGGGGTGCCGGAAGCGTGGCGCGACGACGTGGCGCACCGCATGAACTGAACGGGCGCGGGCTGCCGGGGAGAGTCAGGCAAAGAGGGGAGGCAACACCCGCAGCAGCGTCCCGGCGAGTGCGCCGTACGCCTGCTCGCGTGTCTGCTTCACGTCGGCGTCGGCTGCGCCAAACTGTCCTGCAACAGCCTTGATGAGGTGGCAGGGTAGCCCGTACGTGGCCGTGACGTAAGCCACGGCATAGCCCGCCGTGTCGCTGGCCTGCGCGATGCGGCTCCAGTAGGTGCGGCTCGCATCTGCATCCGGCAGGTGGTTCTGAGTGACGAGCGCGATGGTGGGAAGCCCCTCAAACGGCGCGTCGAGCGGCATCCTGGGATAGCGCGGAGCCGCCATCTCGATCCGGTCGCCTTCGAGCACCTGCGACGCCGCCACAACGGTGCCCGGCGCGAGGCTTTCGGCGAGGGCCGTGCAGGTGCCGGCGTGCACCACGCGCGCGAGGGGAAGTTGTCCCTTGAAGTGCCGCAGCACCCGCTCGGTGTGCAGCGTCGTCTTGATGAGGCCGCTGCCCGTGATGGTCACAAGTAGGTGGTCGTCGTAGAGGACCTCTTCGGGCGTCAGGCCGTCGAAGCGGCCCCGTTCGTACTTTCGGAGAAAAGGAGCAGCTTCGTCCTCGGTGGAAAACAGGAGGGCGATCATGGCATTGGAAGCAAATACACAGAGGGGACGTGGGGATCAGGAAACGAGGGGTATGGTCGAAACGGCTCCTTTCCACCCGCCTGCCATCACCACGTCCCCAGTCTCCACTACCCTATGAAGATAACCGAACAGATTGAGCAGGCACGCGACCCGCTCATCTCGTACGAAATCATACCGCCCCGGCGGGGCGGATCGGTGGCCGATGTGCTCAACACCATCGAGGCGCTCGTGCGCTTCGAGCCACCGTTCATCGACGTGACGAGCCACGCTGCGCAGGCCTATTTCGAGGAACTGCCAGACGGCACGCTGCGCCGCCACATCAAGCGCAAGCGGCCCGGCACCATCGGGCTGTGCGCGGCCATCAAAGGGCGCTTCGGGATCGAGGCGGTGCCGCACTTGCTCTGCGCGGGTTTCACGCGCGAGGAGACCGAGGACGCGCTCATCGAGCTCAACTACCTCGGCATCCGCAACGTGATGGCGCTGCGCGGGGACGACGCCGGCTACGAAAAGCCGCACCGCGCCGACCGCTCGCGCAACGAGGACGCCGCCGCGCTTACCGCTCAGATCGCGGCCATGAACCGAGGCGAGTACCTCGAAAAGCTCCTTGACGCTGCCCCCACTGACTTTTGCATCGGCGTGGCGGGCTATCCGGAAAAGCACTTCGCCTCGCCTAATCTGTCGTGGGACGTACTCAACCTGAAGCGCAAGGTGGACGCGGGCGCGCACTACGTGGTGACGCAGATGTTTTTCAACACCCATCACTACTTCGACTTCGTCGAGCGGTGCAGGGCCGTTGGCATTACCGTCCCGATTTTGCCTGGTCTCAAGATTCTGACGTCCAAGAAGCAACTCACCTCGCTGCCGCGCACCTTCCACATTGAGATTCCCGAAGCCCTCGCCGCCGAGGTCGAAGAAGCGCGCGACGAGCACGTGCGCGAGATCGGCATTCGCTGGGCTGTAGGCCAGTGCGAGGAGCTGATGGCGGGTGGCGCGCCTGGCCTGCACTTCTACGTGTTGCAGGAATCGGCCAACGTGGTGCAGGTGGTCGAGGCGCTGCGCAAGATGGCCTGACTGAAAAAGCCTCCGAAGGACGTACCCTCGGAGGCTTTTCGGTTTCAGTGCCAGACCTCACGGCTGGGGTCTTTGCTGCGCACCGTGTCCTTGTGTTTGAGCAGCGACCGGCGAATGCGGTCTACGCAGCTATCCACGGCTACCTCCAGGCTCTGCGCCGACTCGGCCACGTGGAACTCCTGTCCCGGCACCATCACCGTCATCTCAGCCTTTTTCTCGATGCCCTCCTCGGTCAGAATCACGCGCACGTGCTCAATGCGGCGATGCACCTGGTTGAGCTTTTCGAGTTGCTCCTGCGCGTAGCGCCGGTGGTAGTCGGAGGCGTCGGTGTGGCGGACGGTGATCTGGGTCTGCATAGAACCTGTGGGTTTGGTGTTGGGGGATAGGTCGGCCAGGGCCGACGGTCAGTAGCGTGCCGTCATGCGGTAGGGTTAGTGAGGTTCAGTGTGCCAGGCGGCCAGGTACACGTTTTCCTTTTCGTGCATCACCTGCCGCTCTTGGGGCGTGGCATCGTCGTAGCCGATGAGATGCAGGAGCCCGTGAACTACGTACCGCACCGCCTCTTCTTCAAACGTCGCGTCAAACTCGGCGTGTCGCTCCATGGCAGTGTCAAGGTCCACATAGACTTCACCCTCCACCGCATCCGACGTTCCGTCGGAAAGGGAAAAAGAGAGCACGTCTGTCTGGTAGTCGTGGCTCAGATAGTCGCGGTTCAGCGTGTGCACCTCGTCGTGCCCGGTGAGCACGAGCGAGAAGCTTTCGAGCGCCACGGCCTCGCCCGCAAGCACAGAGGCAATGACCCGGCGCAGGCGTGCCTCGTTCAGGTGCAGCTTGGGGTGCTGCTGTGCGATCTCGATGCGGTCGTCCGGATTCATTGAGGTTGGAGGTCGGGGATGGGGCATAGTAACCCAACCTCCAAGCTTGAATCTTCAGCCCAGGTCGTTGAAGAGCGACTCGGTCATCGAGAGGGCAACGCTGCTCATGACGAGTTCTGGCGGGAGCGCGGTGAAGTCGGTGGAGAGCAGGCGCTCATCCACCTGCGCGTAGAGCGAGCACCCTGCCTCGCGCTCGACGACGAGGCCGCTCGTGACGCCGCCACGCCGGGCGAAGAAGATCACCTCACCCAGCTCCTGCGAGGCCAGAAAGCCTGTGCAGCCCTGAAGCTGGAGAAAGGATGCCGGCGCGTACACCGACACCAGATTGCCCGGCTGGTCGGAGAGGGCTGGCGGCATCTCCAGGCCACCACGGATTTCGAGCGACAGCTTGCGGCCTGTCTCGGCGTCGCGCAACTCGAAGCGGTGCAAACCGCCATCGGACGTGAACGAGACGCCGAGCACCTGCGCGATGCGGGCAAGGTCGTCCTGGCTGAAGTCGAAAGGCATCCTGCTGAGGGAGTAAAGCGCACGGGTGGGGCCCGCGCGCAAACTACGGCGCAACAGGCACGCTATACAACGCGGCCCACCTGCGGCAGTGCGTCTCCGTCAGCTCACCAGCGAAGAGGCTGGAACCGCAGGGGTTACCTGAGCCGGGTGGGGAACAGCAGCCTGCGCGATCTGCTCCTCTGGCCGTGGGGGCTGGAAGCGCTCGGTCGGTTCTGCTTCCTCCTCCTGGGGCTGGAACGTGGGGTCGGAAGAGAGCACGGCGCGTGCGTGCGCGCCTTTCGGGCCGCTCATCAAGTCGAACTCCACGGGCTCGTCGGTGTGGAGCGTGCGGAAACGCTGGTCTGACTCGATGGAGGTGTAGTGGACGAAGATGTCCGGTCCGCCGTCAGGATGGTTGATGAAACCGTACCCTTTCTTGGCGTCGAACCACTTGACTGTGCTGGTCATCTTCATAGGGGTGAGACCTCCCGCCATCTGCGCCAAACAGTAGCGCAACGGCGATTTACTGAAACAATCGGGAGGCTCATGTTAGGAATGTATGACCAATAGTGCAACCGTTTCCACCGGCGAATTCGGCTCGCACGGCGGTTTTCCTCAGCGCGCCGCGCTGTCTGCCGGGCTGGTCTCGGAGGCCGCGGGCACCTGGTCGAGCATCATAATCTGACGGGCGCGGGGCAACTGGGCCTGGGCGTCGGCCGCGCTCAGGCGGAAGCTGCTGTCGGCTACGGCCGTCGCCACACGACTGCTGAAATCTGCCGCCTGCTCAAAGGCTTCGGCCCCCACGAGCCCGTAGGTAATGAGCTGGGCAAACTGCACGGCGTTCTCATATTCGCGCGTCGCCCCGGTCTTTTCGTAGCGGTCGCGGGCGCTTTCGAGCAGGGCGAGGGCGTAGGGTTGCGCCTTCTGGAGAATGGCGGTGGCTTTCTCTGGCTCGCCGGCCATCAGATAGGCGCGCGACATGAACGAAAACGAGCGCGCGTCGCCGGGGATGGTTTCGAACGGTACCTGCTCCATCATCAGGTCGAGCAGGGCGAGGGCTCGCTCCGATTGTCCTTCGCGCACGAGCGACTCGGCCACACGCGTGAAGATGTTGCGGTAGTTGTCCACCATGCGGCGGATGTTCTCGTCGAAGTACACGTCCGGGTCACTCAGGCCGCGGAAGCGGAAGTTCATCAGGTTCTCGTCCGTCAGGCCGGGCACGACGCGTCCCTGTCCCTCGTCGTGGCGGATGGGCACGACACGGTAGGCCTGCCCTTCGAGCTGGAAGTAGTTCTGGAGGTCGAGTTGTCCGTCCGGGCTGACGGTGACGGCGAAGTAGACGGGCCGCTGCCAGTTCTGCTGCGCGTTGGTCTGGAGCAGGTCGAGCACGGCGATGTCGTTGGGGTAGAGGGCGTAGAAATCCTGCCCGAGCTGCCGCCCGTTGAGCCGCCACGTCATCGGGCTTTCGAGTTGCGCGCCCGGTTCGTTCTGTGCCGTCACGATGGACTGCTGCATCTCGCCCTGCCCCGTGAGCGCGGACACGTTGACGGGCAACTGGATGTCGCGCGGCTGCCACTGCACGGGCCCGATCTGCTCGATCTGGGCGTCCGAGAGCGAGATGGGCAGCGGCTCGGAGAGGCGAGACGACTGGTTTTTGAGCTGTTTGAGGTACCACGGCGTCTGGAGCAGCGACAGGTTGGCTACGCGCACGTCTGTCCGCTCGCGCTCCACCTCCTGCAAGTACCACAGCGGGAAGGTGTCGTTGTCGCCGTTGGTGAACAGGATGCCGTTTTCAGCCACGCTGTTGAGCATGTTGTAAGCGTAATCCGGAGCGACGTACTGGCCCGACCGGTCGTGGTCGGCGTAGTTCTCGACCAGCATCCAGCCGGGCACGGCCACGAATGCGACGGCGGCGACGGTCAGCCCGACTGTCCGGTACTGCTTTTCCGTCGCGTTTTTGAGCGCGCGGGCCGCCATCTCCATCAGGCCCGCCCCGCCGATGCCGATCCACAGGGCAAAGGCGAAAAAGGACGCCACGTACGAGTAGTCGCGCTCGCGCGGCTGGTAGGGCGTCTGGTTGAGGTAGAGGATGATGCCGACGCCGGTGATGAGAAAGAGCACGAGCACGCTGAAGGCCCGCCGCCAGTCGCGGGTAAAGTGGTAGATCATCCCGATCAGGCCCAGCAATAGTGGCAGGGCGAAGTAGCCGTTGCGGCTGGCTTTTTCGCTGGGCGTCTGGAAGTACGGCTCGCGCCCCTCGATGCCCTCGTCAATGAACGAGACGCCCGTGATGACTGGTGCGTTCTGCACGTCCGAGTCGCGCCCTACGAACTGCCAGCCGAAGTAGCGCCAGTACATGAAGCCGAGCTGGTAGCTGACGAAAAAGTCCCAGTCCGACTCGTACTGCGCGTAGGCGCTGGTGTGGAGCGGATCCGGGCTCCAGCGGCGCGGAAACGACACTTCGCGCGTGCCCGGGCGGCCCAGCGCGTTGTCGTACGTGGCACCGCGCAGGAGCGGCGTCTGCCCGTACTGCTCGCGCTTGAGGTAGGAGACGATGGCCTCCGTCGTTTCAGGGTCGTTCTCGTCAATGGGGGGGTTTGCGGCGCTGCGGATAAAGATGACGCCGTAGGTCGAGTAGCCCAGCAGCAGAAACGTCACGCACAGCATGACGAGGTTGAGTGCCGGCATCCCGCGCTTCTGCGTCCACCACACCCCCGCTGCCACGAGGGCGACGATGAAGAGCAGGAAGAACATGGGCGCGCCGCTCGCGCCGGCCCACGTGGGCAGCACCTGCACGATGCCGGGATAGACGAACAGGAAAACGGCCACCGCGCCGGCACCTGCCAGCGCGAGCCCCCACAGCCGTTGCCCGGTGCTCCAGTCCTCGCGCTCGTACTCGGTAAAAAAGAAGATGAGCGCGATGAAAAAGACCGCCAGCAGGTTGAGCAGGTGCACGCCGATGGCGAGGCCGAACAGGTAGGCGATGAGGATGAGGTAGCGGTTGGCCTGAAGGCTGAACGGATGGGCGCTGTCCCCCGCAAGCTGCGCCTCCTCCGACCGCGCCTGCTCGCTCCACTTGAGGATGAGCCACACCACGAGTGCGGTGAACAGCATCGAACCGGCATAGACCTCGGCCTCGACGGCGTTGAACCAGAACGAGTCCGTCACGGCAAACGTGCACGCGCCGAGCACGCCGCCCGCGAGCGCCACGATCTGGTCGTAGCCCGTGCGCTCGCCTGTCTGCCACTCCTGCACCAGCCGCACGATGATGAGGTGGGTAAGCAAAACGGTGCCCGCGCTCGAAAAGACGGACACCAGGTTCACCGCGAGTGCGACGTACTCGGTGGGCACGAACATCGAAAAGAGCCGCCCGACGAGCATGAAAAAGGGCGCGCCCGGCGGGTGCGACACCTGAAGCCCGTGCGCGATGGCGATGAACTCACCCGTGTCCCAGAACGATGCCGTCGGCGCGACCGTGAGGAGGTAGAGGACGAGGCTGTAGAGAAATACCAGAGCGGCGACGATGCGGCTCGTACGGGGCCAGTTCATGCGTTCGGGAAAGGGGGTTCGGGTAAGACCGCGCTGCAACGCAGCCGTAACGGGCAGGTTGCTCTGGGGCAGAGCGGTTGGAGATTGGAGGCTGGTTTCGCGCCTTCGGCACCGCTCTTCCATAAGTGCAGACGGGCAGGCCGCCGAAGCAGCCCGCCCGTCTGTCCACCCATCGTACATCCGTACGGCTCCGCGCTACGGAGCGGTGGACGCGAGGTTACGATGCCAAGCTGGTACTTTTTGGTGCCCTGCGCTGTCAGTCGGCCAGCGCTTCTCCGTTCGTCTCGATCACGCGGCGATAGTAGCGCGCGCTCTCCTTGACCGTGCGTTCCAGCGTGTCGCGGTCCACGTGCACGAGGCCAAAGGGTTTTGAAAACCCCTGCGCCCACTCATAGTTGTCCAGCAAGCTCCAGGCGAAGTAGCCGCGCACGTCCACGCCATCCGCAATGGCTTCGCCCACGGCGCGCAGGTGGTCGCGCAGGTAACGCTGCCGGAGCGGGTCGGGGTGGGGAGTAGCGAGGGCGTGGGGCGGCTCGTAGAAGGCCGACCCGTTTTCGGTGATGTAGAGCGGGGGCACGTTCGGGTAGCGATCCCGCACGGCGCGCAGCAGGTCAGCAAAGGCGGGCGCGTGCACCTCCCAGTCCATGAGCGTGTGCACGTGTTGCGGCTGCGGCACGCGGCGGTAGCGGTAGAACGGCACGTCCGGTGCGTCTGCCACGACGGCGCGCGTGTAGTAGTTGATGCCGACGAAGTCGAGCGGCGCGGCGATGCGCACCAGGTCTTCCTGCAGGATTTCGGGCCACGCCGGGCCGAAAAGTTCTACGAGTGCCTGCGGATACTCACCCTTCAGGACGGGGTCGAGAAAGATGTGGTTCATGTACGCGTCGGCACGGGCGGCCGCCTGCCGGTCGGCGTCGCTGCCGGTGGCGGCGTACTTGGGTTCGAGGTTGACGACGAGCCCGGCCTGAACGTCGCGTCCGCCCTCGGCGCGGATCGCCTCGACGCCCGCGGCGTGGGCCAGCAACAGGTGGTGGGCGGCGTAGGGCGCTTCGTACACGTTGCGGTGGCCCGGCGCGAGCCCGCCTTCCATGTAGCCCCCGTCCATCACCACCCACGGCTCGTTGAGCGTCGTCCAGTGGCGGACGCGGTCGCCGAGGGCGCGCACCATCACGCCGGTGTACTCGGCAAACCAGTCGGCCACGTCGCGGTTGAGCCAGCCGCCGCGCCGGTCGAGGGCAAAGGGCAGATCCCAGTGGTAGAGCGTCAGAAAGGGCGTGATGCCCTTTTCGAGCAGCGCGTCCACGAGCCGGCTGTAGAAATCGAGCCCTGCCTGGTTGACGCGGCCCGTGCCTTCGGGCAGCACGCGCGCCCACGCGACGGAGAAGCGGTAGGCCTGGAGGCCGAGCGTTTCCATGAGCGCCACGTCCTCCTGCCAGCGCCTGTAGTGATCACACGCTCTTTGTGCCGTCTGGCCCTCGTGCGTTTTGCCGGGGGTGGCGGCAAACGTGTCCCAGATGGAGAGCCCCCCGCCGTCTGCCTGCGGGTGGCCTTCGATCTGGTGGGCGCTCGTGGCGGCTCCCCACAGGAAGCCTTCGGGAAAGGAGAGGGGCATGGCAACGGAGGCGATGGAAGGTGCATGGTACTACAGGGGAAGAGACGTGGTACATGAAACGCCTGTGACTCTGGTTCGCGCCGTTGTCCGGTTGCGGCACCGACGCGTAGGTTGCATCTCTCATTCCCCGTCTCCCTGATGCCCCTGCTGCGCCACCTGCTGCCCCTTCTCGCGCTCCTCGTCGGAGGCGTGGTGGCGGTGCAGGCGCTCGACCTGGTGGCGTGCGCGGATGAGGTGCTGTGCGCAGACGGGCACCAGGAAGCCGGGCACGGCGGCCACGGCGACGAGTCAGGTCCGGATTGCCTGTGCCACCTCGCCTTTACGTCGGCAGGGGAGCAGGAGGCGGTCGAACGCCCTGAACTGGCGCAGGCGCTGCGCGTGGAGCGCGCGGCAGATCGGTACGACGCCGGGGCCCGGCGGCGGCTGGAGCGGCCCCCGATAGGCTGATGCGTGGCGCGCCGCGCCCCCTGGCCCCGCCCCGGCGGGATTCTACCGCATCAACCTGTCTCTTTCCATGTTCCGATATTTCTTCGGGATGCTGCTCTGTGTGGGCAGCACCCTTCCTGCCCTTGCTCAGACGAGCACCCTCCGCCTGCGCGTCGTGGACGCGCACGAACAATCCCCCCTCCCCGGCGCGTCGGTTCGCGTCGAAGGAACCAGCCTCGGGGCGGCCACCGACGCCGACGGCCGGGCCGATGTGTCTGGCGTGCCCGCGGGCAGCCAGACGATCCTCGTTTCGTTTGTCGGCTACGAAGGGGCGCGCCTGGCGCTCACGTTTCCGCTCCCCGACACGTCTCGCTTCACCGTCGCGCTCGAAGAAGACGAAGAATCGCTCGACGAGCTGTTCGTGAGCGCCACGCGCACGAGCCGCACCATTGCCGACACGCCCACGCGCGTCGAGGTGA
>CBDUBO010000055.1:0-9450 GCA_965365405.1 uncultured Rhodothermales bacterium
GCACCGCCGCAGAAGAGCGAAGAGCTGACCCACACGTCTCCGTTGCCGTCCACGGCCAGCCCTTGCGCGCTGGACGATCCGTGCGCGAAAGGTCCGAGGACGGTGTTGCCGTCCGGGCTCACTTTGAACAGGCTGGCTCCGAGGTTGGTCACCCAGATCCACCCATCCGGCGCGATGGCCACCCCATAGTTGGAGACTGGCACGCAGCGCGGATTGACGCCGGCCACGTCGGGGGCGTTCGGATCCCAGCGGAGCAGGCCGGAGCTGCTACCGTTGCCTGACCAGATGATGCCTGCGTTGTCGATCAACCCGCCATAACCGCCACAGCTGAAACCTGTTTTGAGGCTCGCCGCGTCGATCATACCGGTCGCGCCGTTGACGCGCACGAACCGGCGGCTGACGTACGAGCCGACCCACAGGTTGTTGGCGGCGTCGATGCTCATGTGCCGCGAGTCGCCGAAGAAATACGGGGCCGAGTCCGTGTCGGCGTGGTGGAGGATGCATTCGTCCGCCGCGTTGGCCACGTCTGATGGGGCGGCACCCGGCCACGCCAGCACGTCCCCGTAGCCGGTCGAGGTTTCGATCGTGCCGTTGCCGTTGCGGTCGAAGCACTGGTTGAGTTCGGCCAACCCGACGTGCGTCACGCCGCCGGGGCCACGGTGGCCCACCCAGACGCTGCCGTCAATGGCGACGGTGGTGCGGGACGACTGGTTGCAGGCTACGTTGTCCGCAATCGTGCGGTATTCGCCCAGGATCGCGCCCGTCTGGGTATCCACCTTGGCGATGGTGCACCGCACCGAGAGGGCCACCCAGATAAAGGGAAAGGTGCCGCTCGTGGTGTTGAGTTGTAGCTGGTTGTTGTTGGGCGCGTCGTGGTTGACGTTGACGAGGGTGCCCTCGTCGAAGTCGGCGTCGAGGGTGTAGGTGCGGCTCTGCGCCCAGGCGCTCGAGGCGAGCAGGAGGCAGAGCACGCCGAGGGTAAGGGTTCTCATGTTTCTCGATCCGTTAAGGAGGGTAGGAGTGTGCAGACACGACCTGCGAGCGTTATCGATGATCTATCCGGGGCCCTGTCTGCGTGTGTCGAGATCATGCGGCCGGAGGAGGCCGCTCAGCCGGACATCCGCCTTCCAGAGGCGGCCGGGTGTAGAGGGTAGCCATCACAGAAAGCGAGGCTGGAGGTGAGGACGCGGGCTACCTGCGGGTACAGGCCGCAGGCCGTGTCGACTCATCGTAGTACGTACCGGTGCAATCGGCAGGGGCGAGGCCTCGGAAGCGGCTACTCACGAACTTTATCCTGCTGCCGCTGCACGGGGAACCCAGAATGACACCCCGATCCAATGTATTGGTTGGGCCATTTAAAATGCGCGACGTTTGACGCATTCGCTATGCGTCGAAAGCGCAGCCGCCAGAGGGGCATCACGGAAGGAAAAGCCCCTCAATAAAGACGTTGCCAAACCCCGACCCCTTCGGTAGCGTTAGGACCGTCCTGCCCTCCCTGCCTATGCCCCTCGCTGCTGCTGCCCCTTCCTTTCTGGCCGAGATGGTTGCCCTGCTGGGCATCAGCGTGCTCATCGCGTACGCGTGCTACCGGGTACGGCTGGTGCCCATTGTCGGCTTCGTCGTGGCCGGCATTCTCATCGGGCCGAACGCTTTCGGCATCGTGCAGGACCCGGAACTGGTGGACAGCCTGGCCGAGGTGGGCGTCATCCTGCTCTTGTTCTCCATCGGGGTCGAGTTCAGCCTGGAAAAGCTGGCACGGCTGGCGCGGGCCATTCTGATAGGCGGCGGTTCGCAGGTGCTTTTAGCCGTCGGGGCCACGATGCTGGTGCTGATGCCGTTTGGCGTGGCGTGGAATGCCGCGCTCTACACGGGCTTCCTGGTGGCCCTTTCCTCGACGGCCATCGTGCTTTCGCTGCTGTCCGAGCGCAACGAGACGGCGACGCCCTCCGGGGGCGTCACACTTGCCATCCTCGTGTTTCAGGACCTGGCCATCATCCTCATGGTAATGCTGGTGCCGCTGCTGGGCGGCGGGGCTGGCTCGCCGCTGGATACGCTCTGGGTGCTGGGCCGCGCCTTTCTGGTGATCGGCCTGACGGTCGTGATGGCGCGGCGCGTGGTGCCGTTTCTCCTTGAACGGATCGCGCAGACGCGGCGTGCCGAGCTGTTCCTGCTCACCGTCGTCGCCATCTGCTTCGGCACGGCGTTTCTCGTGTCGCTGGCCGACATCAGCGTGGCGCTCGGGGCGTTTCTGGCCGGGCTCGTCGTGAGCGAGAGCCGCTACAGCGACCAGGCGCTGGGCGAGATCATCCCCTTGCGCACCGTTTTCAACGCCATCTTTTTCGTCTCCGTCGGCATGTTGCTCGACGTGTGGTTCGTGATCGAGAACCTGGGCCTGGTGCTGCTGGCCACGGCGGCGGTGCTGGTGCTCAAGTTCGTCACGACGGGTGCGAGCGTGTTGCTGCTGGGCTACCCGGCGCGCCTGGCGGCTGTGGTGGGGCTGGGACTCGCGCAAATCGGCGAGTTCTCGTTCGTGCTCGAACGCTCAGGCGCAGCCGTGGGGCTGGTGCCGGCGGGCGTCGAGGCGGGCAGCCAGGCGTTTCTGGCCGTCACCGTGCTGCTGATGATCGCCACGCCGTTTCTGGTGCGGATCGGGCCGGCAGTGGGGGCGCTGGTGGAGAAGTCGCCGCTGCGCCGCTTCGGCAAACTGCCCGAACTGCCCGCCGTGGGCCACGGGCTCGAAGACCACGTCGTCATCGTCGGCTTCGGGCCGGCGGGACGGAGGCTGGCACAGGTGCTGGCGCGCACGGGTATCCCGTTCTGCGTCGTCGAGTTCAACCCGGCCCTGCGCGAGGAGACGCCGGAGGTGGCGCACGTCGTCTATGGCGACGCTACGCGGGCACACGTGCTCGAAGCCGCCGGCATCCACACGGCCAAGCTGTGCGCCGTCGTTATCAACGACTCGGCGGCCGCCTTCCGCATCACCGAACTGGCCAAAGCCCTCAACCCGACCGTGCAGGCCGTCGTGCGCACGCGCTTTCTGGACGACGTGGAGCGCCTGCACCGCGCCGGGGCGGACATCGTGGTGCCCGAAGAAATGGAGACGACCGTGCGCGTGTTCTCGCACGTGCTGGGGGCGTACCTCGTCCCGCCCGACGTGATCGAGGAGCAGGCGCGCCTCTTGCGCGCGGGCGACTACCAGGTGCTGCGCGGCTCTATTCAGGAGGCGCACCTGATGGTGCTGCAGGGGCTGGATGAGGACGGCCTGCACACGCGCGCGGTGATGGTACGCGACGGTGCGTTCGTGGCAGGCAAGACGCTGGCCGAACTCGAACTGCGCCTCATCCACCGCCTCACCGTGCTGGCCGTACGGCGCGGTGCGCGCACGTTTGGCAACCCGGCGGGCGCGTTCAAGGTGGAGGTGGGGGACCGCCTCGTCATGATCGGCAGCGCGCGCGACTTTGCCGACAGCGCCGGCCTGTTCCGCCCACCACAGGCCGAACAGAAGCTGGAGGTGTGAGCGGTCTGCTCAGTCGTCGCCCTTTTCGCCGGCCATGAGCACGATGCGGGGCGCGAAGCGGGCAATGGGTTCGACCAGGTCGGCCTGCTCGGCCATTACCTCGTCGATGGGCTTGTAGGCCATCGGGCTTTCGTCTATCGCGCCGCCCAGCAGGCGTACACCTTTCGCCTGGAGCGCGGCGTCCCAGTCGCTCTTGGACAGACGCCGCGTGGCGTCGCGCCGGCCCATGCGCCGCCCGGCTCCGTGGCTGGCCGAGGCGAACGAACCCTCGCCGCCCTTGCCGCGCACGAGGTACGAGGCGTCCGCCATCGAGCCGGGAATGACGCCGAGTTCGCCCTGAGCCGCGGGTGTGGCCCCTTTCCGGTGCACGTACACCTTCCGGCCCTGATGTTCTTCCACCCATCCGAAATTGTGGTGGTTCTCGACCTCCAGCACGGGCTTCAGTCCCAGGTTTTTGGCGAGGTGCTTGTGGATGAGGTGGTGGTTGGCGCTGGCGTAGTCGCCGCACAGGTTCATGGCCTCGAAGTACTCCTGTCCGTCCTCGGTGTCCATGTCGAGCCAGGCGAGGTGTTTGAGTTCGGAGGGCAGCGCCTTGAGGCGGTCCATGGCGCGGCGCGAGTACTCGTCGCACACGGCCTTGCCGAGGGCGCGGCTGCCGCTGTGGCTCATGATGCCCAGGTAGCGTCCTGGTGCGAGAGGGCCGTTTACGCCTTCCAGCCCGGCGTCCTCGAACACGTCCACGACGCCCACATCCACGAAGTGATTGCCGCTGCCCGACGAGCCGAGCTGGTGCGCGGCCTTGTGGTGGTTGCGCTTGAGGATGGGAATCGCGCCGAAGCGTTCGTCGTCGAGCACGGGGTGCGAGCGCTTCAGCCCGCCCGCGCCCTGCCCGAACGCCGTCTCGCGGCGCAGCGCGCTTTCGATGGGCTGCGCGTGGCGGGCGATATAGCGGTCTGGGTCGTCCACGCTGTAGAGCGTCATCATCACGCGGCACGCGATGTCCACGCCGACGGCGTACGGGATGATGGCGTTTTCCGTCGCCAGCACGCCGCCGATGGGCAGGCCGTAGCCCACGTGCGCGTCTGGCATGAGCGCGCCGCCGACAGAGACGGGCAGGCGCAGCGCGTTTTCCATCTGCTGCCGGCTCGTGGCGTCGATGAGGGCGTCGCCCCAGCTGCGATAGGGCAGCGGCGCGTCGCGCGGCTGGAACCGCTCGGCGTAGGCGTGCTGCCGCCACGCTTTCGCCAGCCGGCGCGCCCCGTCGTTGACGGCGGTATCGGTGGTGTAGTGCGTCTCGTCGGGCTGCTCGCGCACGCGAGCGAGCAGTTCGCGGGCGGCCTCGTCGCCCAGCCTTTTCTCGGCCAGGCGGTAGAGCTGGAGCGCGTGGCCGACGAGCGGGCCGTCGGGGTAGCCGAGCGCGAGGAGTTGGGTGCCAGTCATAGGGCTGAAGCGGCGAGGATGGGCGCGTGTGCGAGGAAGCGCGAAGCCAACTGCCGTTCCCGTTGATTTCGGCGCGGCGCGTGAATAGTATGCCACGCCTCACCTGACCGCGCCCAGATGCTTTCGGCACCCGTCTCCGTCACGCGCCGCGCCCCGCGGCGCACCAGGAGGGGCGCGCGCCGGAGTAGCCTGGTGCTCGTGGCGTTGCTCGTGGTGCCGCTGGCGCGTGGGCAGATGTACGCTTTTCGCCATTACGGGCCGGAGGCAGGCGTACCAGGCACCAATACCGTTGCGTTCGACACCGCGGGCGGCCTCTATGCCGGGACGAACACGGGCCTGCTCCGCTTCGACGGATACGCCGTGGCGCCTGTCGGGCTACCGGGGATCGAGGAGGCCAGCGTGCTGCGCGTGGCGGCCGGGCCGGGAGGCGTCGTGTGGGTACTCGTGGAAGGAGGGCACCTGTTTCGAATGGAAGGAACGGCCCCCGCAAAACGCATCGCGCTGCCCGAAGCGCTGGCCGCCGATCTCGCCCAGCACCGGTGGTTTCGTCGCCTGCGCCCCGACAGGCAGGGGCGGCTCTGGATCAACGACGACGAGCGCGGCCTCTGGTGCTACGATGCCCGCACCGGTCGGTGGGCGCAGCGCCTGGTAGGCACGCGTATCGTGGACTTTTACTTCGGCAACGAGGGGGCGCTCTGGTTGGCCTCCCGCGCTTGGGTGGGGCGCGCCGCCGATCCGCTGCACGGGGGCGTTACACGCGTAGCAGAAGTGCCCAGGATCGTCTTTCTGCGGCCCAATGCGGCGCACGAAGCGTGGATAGGCGCGCACGCCGACGGGACGGCTGAGCCGCCCCACGGCGTCTATCTGCTCGAAAAGAGCGGCGCCCTCCGTCCGGCACCGGGGCTGGCGAAACGCTTTGGGGCATGGCTCCACGCCGAGCCGTCGGTGGACGCGGCGGGACGGCTCGTCTTGACGGGGGGCTATCCCGGTGAGCAGATCGGGTTGTACCGGCTCGGCCCGGACGGGGAGGGAGAACTGAGCCTCTACGCCGCTAACGGCTGGGACGAAATTCCCCGCCAGGTGCTGACAGATGCCGACGGCGGCCTGTGGATCGCCACCGACAGTGGCCTGCTCCACATGGAACAGGAACACCTCGTTTCCTACCCACTCCGCGCCCCCGATGGAACCGCCGAGATCCCCACCCACCTCGCGCGCGACGCGGCACGCGACAGGCTCTGGATCAGCACGTGGGGCGGGCTTTATCGGCTGCAAGGGAGCCAGATCGAGCGGGTGAGCCAGTTGCCCCGCCGGCCTACCGGGCCGGTAGCGCTGCTGCAAGACGGACGCGTGTGGTGGGCCGAGCATCCGGGGCTGCCGTTCACAGGCGGAGCCGGTGCGGCCCGGCCGGCCCCGCGTGGAGAGGTCGTGCTGGCCGAGCACCCCGGCGGCATCCGGTACGTGACGACGCCTGCCGGCTTCTATCGCGTGCGGGGTGCGCAAAAAACCCACCTCAGCGGGGCACCGTTTTCAGGGAGGGTCGCACTGCCCGACGGCGGAGGACGGGTGTGGATGATGCGGTGGGAAGAACCCGGTGCGCTCGACACGGTGGAGGGGGACTCGCTGGGCAGTGCGTGCCGCGCGTGCCTGCCGCCCTCTGTGCGCGCCGTGCGGGCCGCCCTGCGCGGCGCGGTGCTGCGCGACCTGCGCACCGACGCACGCGGTCTGGTGTGGGCCGCTACCAACAAAGGGCTTTTCGCCATCATCCCGGAGCTGGACGGTACCTGGCAGGTCCGCCATTTCACCACCGGCGATGGCCTTCTGAGCGACGATCTTACGACCGTCTACCCCGCTGCCGACCGCCGCCTGTGGGTGGGCACAGGGCGTGGCATCCAGGGGTTTCGCGTGCCCCCCGGCGAGTTGCTGCTCGCGCCGCTCTACGAGTTTCGCCTGCAGGACGGGCTGGAGGGCGAGCGCCCGGCGGCGCTGCTGGAAGACGAGCGGGGCTACCTGTGGTTCGGCGTGGCGAACGGCAAGCTGCACCGGCTCGATTACCGCAACATGCCCCGCCTGGATTCGCCGGTGACGCACGTGGCGCGGCTGGAGCGGGACGGCGTGCACCTGCCCGTTTCGGCAGCGCCGGTGCGGCTGCGCGCAGGCGAATCCGTGTTGAACGTGGATCTGGCCGCGCAGACGTACCGGCAACTCCAGCGCGTGCGCTTTCAGTACCGCCTCGCCGGGCGCGACACGGCGTGGGCCGAACTGGCATCGGGCCGCACGCTCGTGTTCGGAGCGCTGCCGGCCGGGCGGTACACGCTGGAGGCCCGCGCGGTGCGCGCCGGAAGCCCACCGGGGCCCATCGTGCGGCAACTGCTCCTCGCCACGCCGCCCTTCTACCGGACGTGGTGGTTCCCGCTCGGCCTGGCGCTGCTGGTGCTCGCGCCGCTGGCACTGTGGTACCGCAGCTACACCGAAAAGCGGCTCGCCGTCGAAGCGCTGCGCCTGCGCATCGCCACCGACCTGCACGACGACCTGGGCAGCGGCCTTACGCAGGTATCCATCTACAGCGAACTCATCCGCCGCTCCTCCGAACCGCAGGCTGCGGCCTGGGCCGAGCAGGTGGGCGAGCAGGCCCGCACGCTTTCGGCCGGCATGCGCGACATCGTGTGGGCCATCCACCCGCGCAACGAGTCGTGGGAAGCGCTCGAACTGCGCATGAAAGACTATGCTGCGGACCTGCTTGGCCTGGCCGGCATCGCCCTCGACATGCATGGCGCGCGCGACGGAGCGCCTGCTGCGCTGTCCGTGGACGTGCGGCGCAACGTGCTGCTCTGGTTCAAAGAGGCCATTCACAACGCGGCGCGGCACAGCGGCTGCACCCGCGTGGAGGTGCGGTGGCGGCTCTCGCGCCGCACGCTCTGGCTGCGCGTCTGCGACGACGGGCAGGGGTTCGACCCGCAGGCGGCGCGCCTGGGCAACGGCCTGAACAACCTCCGGCACCGCGCCACGCAGATCGGGGCAGCCTTCACGCTCGACGCTGCGCCCGGCAGGGGCACGTGTGTGGAGATCGCCGTGCCGCTGGGAGCCGCCAAAAAATTGTGGCGCAAGACTACATGAGTATGTAGGGAGAGGCCGCCGGGCGCGTGCCTATTCTACCCCGTGTCTTCGCTTTTCTCTCCGCCTGTGGCCCCCTCTTCCCCCACCGTCCGCGTCTTCATCATCGAGGACACCGTGCCCATCCGGCAGGCGCTGGAGCTTTTGCTCAACGGCTCGCCGGGCTACACGTGCACGGGTACGGCGGGCAGCGTGGAAGAGGTGCTGGACGCGCCCGCCGGCCTGGCTCCGGACGTGGTGCTGCTGGACGTGGAACTGCCCGGCATGAACGGCATCGAGGCGCTGCGCCCCCTGCGCCGCCACTGGCCCCGCGCCGAATTCCTCATGCTCACCGTCCACGACGACGCCGAGCGCGTGTTCGACGCGCTGTGCGCGGGCGCGACGGGCTACCTCGTCAAGACGACGCCACCCGCGAACCTGCTCGCTGCCATCCGCGAGGTGTTCGAAGGCGGCGCGCCGATGTCGGCCTCCGTGGCGCGGCAGGTCGTAAAAACGTTCCGCCGCCCGGAGATGCAGGACGACCAGCTCTCGCCGCGCGAGCAGGAAGTGCTCGACGGACTCATCGAGGGCAAGACGTACAAACAGATCGCCGCCCACCTCTACATCAGCCCCAACACGGTCGGCTTCCACGTAAAGCAGGTCTACGAAAAGCTGCACGTGAACTCGCGCGCCGAGGCGGTAGCGCTGGCCGTGCGGCGGAAGTAGCGGGCGAAAACCACCAACTCGTGTAGCTGCGGTGGGGCATCGGGAGGGGACAGATTGGGACTGTTCAACGCAACAACCCCATTCTGCCATGTTCAGCAACCCCTACCCGCAGCGCCCCTGGTACGCCCGGTCCCGCTTCGTGCGTCTCCGCATCCGCGCCCGGTGGACCCCCTTGTTCGCGCTCGCCCTTGCAGTCCTCGTACTGCCCGGCTGCGAGGTGTCCTACGAACTCAAAACACCCGGCGGCATCCGCACGGGCGTGATCGGCGGCTCCGACGCGCCCGCGGCGTCAGCAGAAGCCGCGACGACGGCCGACGATGTGCGCGGCCTGTGGCTCTCCACCGGCGACGACGCCTACGCCTACCACGTCACCGCCGCCACGGTCGAGGTCTATGACTACCAGGCCGACGCCGTGGACGCGGGCGACACGTGCTACGAGCGCTACGATTTCCCCGTGCTGGGCCGCGAGGGCACCGCATACACCGTTACCGGCATGAGCGGCAGCCCCATCGCCTTTCTGCTCGAACGCTCCGGCCAGGTGCTCCTTGCGACGGCGCCCGACGGCACCGGACAGCCCATGCGCCAGAGCGACGTGCCTCTCACCGCGCTCCTGCCGGAGTGTCCCTGAGGCTTTTCGTTTGTCAGATTCCCCCTTTGCTTGCCATGTCACGCTTTTT